>CAYWXW010000001.1:0-40857 GCA_964462265.1 uncultured Porticoccaceae bacterium
TCAATGAGTACCTGTCAGTGCTAAGCAATTACTCCTGGCAAAAATCTGAAGACGAGTTAAACAATGCCGATGCCGCCAATTCACCAGAGCAACAATTTTATATCCGCGCCAACACCTCGCTGCCCGGCGGCTGGCATTTTAGCCTGCAAGCCAATCGCGTTATGGACAGAAATCGCGCATTTGATGACCCCCGTCAGGATATCGACGATTACACCCTCGTAGACTTTACCCTGCGTAAATCATTTTTAAGCGATAAACTAGAAATATCGCTGATCAGTAAAAATATTTTTAATGATGATGCGCGTGAACCCAGCCCTAGTGGCCAACCTGTGCCCGCCATCACCAACGATTTACCACTGGATCGGCGTCGTATATATGGAGAGATCCGCTACCAGCTTTAAAGGAATAAACTAAAATTTCATGCGGATACCTATGCGTTTTTTTAATATAACCAGACTCACAAGCTTGCAGCGAGTGCGCTTATTTTTGCTCACACTGCTTGTACCTGGGCAGTTATTTCTACCCTGCAATGCCCAATCCTCTGGGTTGCTTATTGTCTACCCTAAAGTCAAAGCCCCCTACGATAAAATATATGAAGATATTATTAAGGGTATCAGCGATAACTATCCGGGTATAAGCCAGGAACTAGAGCTGCCAGGAAATGGTAAAAACAGTGTTCTGGCCGAACAGATTAAACAACATCAACCCGATGTACTGGTGGCACTGGGCAAGCGCTCTCTTAAAAAAGTGCGCCAGCTAGCATCACCTATTCCTATAGTAGCCGGGGCCATAACCAAAACAGAAGACGTCGTTGCTGGCGTATCTATGAGCCCCGACTCAGAAGTTATTTTATCGCACTTACTAGGGATTGCGCCCTTTGTAAAACGCGTTTACGTTGTCTCCGACCTCCAGCACCTGGCACAGCTCGAAGGCGCTGAGGCCTATCTGTCAGAACGTGGTAAAGTCCTACAGATAGAAGAAGTTGAATCTGTTCAGCAAGCTGCCGATAAATACCTGAAAATAATCCATCGGGCTTCGACAGAGGATGCCATTTGGCTTATGCGGGGAGCCAGCCTGAATGATCCCAGCATACTGATGCTGGTTCTTGAGGCTGCCTGGAAGAAAAAAATCGTCGTTTTTTCTTCCAACCCCAGCCATGTGAAACGCGGAGCACTATTTTCACTATATCCAGATAATGTAAAAATGGGCCGTGCACTCGCAACAATAGCCCAGCAGCATGAGCTAGATCTGATTCCAGCTGATACTGGCTTAACACCCCTGAGGAGCGTTCATCTTATTGTTAACAAGCGTACCAGCAAGCACTTGGGCATCATTCCCAATAACATCAGTGGATTAACCATCCACCGGCTGCTGTAGGGCTATGACAAATGTTTAAGCGCACTGGAAAAAGACTTCTCAACCTTCGCTTCAGCCAGCAGCTGATCATTATTTTCACCATTGCTGTCATCCTCATGTCAACGCTGGTCTCCTATGCAGTAGGCCGAACGTCTAGCGACATTCTCAAGAAGCAGATGCACGCTCAGGGCTTGCAAATTACTCAAACATTTGCCAGCCAAAGTAAACTCGCTCTACTTTATCAAAGTGAATACGCCGCCCAGGATGCCGTCAAATCGATTGCGGGGTTTCCCGATATAGAAGTCATACAGCTCAAAGCAGCCGATGGCACGGTGCTATACAACACGCGAGATATTCACGCAAAAACTGCAGAAACGACGACTCACACGGATACGACAATTAAAGTCTTTGAGGATAATAGCGAATGGGTTTTTTCAGCGCCGGTATTTTCCGAAGCAGGTTTTGATGAAGAGTTCATAGATATTTATCAAGATACAAAAGAAACCAGCACTTTATTGGGCTACGTAACTCTCTCGATGAGTAAAAAAACCCTGCATTTAATGCAGCGGAGAACCTATCAAACCAGCTTTATTGTCGCCTTTGCGATCGCTATTTTAATTATTGCCACCCTTTTTCGGATATCAAGGCGCGTAACCAGACCTGTTGAACAGCTTGCCCTGGTAATGGGCCAGGCCGAACAAGGCAACACGGCCATTCGGGCCACTCTGGAGGGCCAGCCCGATGTAGCAAAAATGCAACACGCCTTCAATACGATGATGGACGGCATCGAGAGCAGAGAAGATGAGCTGCAAAGTGCTCACGACAAAGCCCTTGAAACCGCCAGGGTAAAAGGTGAGTTCGTCGCCAATGTCACCCATGAATTGCGCACGCCTCTCAATGCTGTACTGGGAATGATGGATTTAATCAGCGAAACGCGCCTCAATGCTCGCCAGTCAGAGTACATTGACATTGCTAAAAACTCGGGAGAAAACCTGCTTGAATTAATCGAAGATATTCTCGATTTCTCGAAAATGGAATCGGGCAATATGGATATCCACTTAAAAGAAATCGATATCCGCGATCTTGCCGAGGAAGTCATTCAGCTCCTCTCATCTCAGGCGCTGAGTAAAAAACTCAATTTTGGTTATGACATAGAAGATAGTGCTGTTTCAAGCCTTGTCTCTATCGATACCATTAAAGTGCGTCAGGTACTCATCAACCTGTTAGGCAACGCCATTAAATTTACTGACAGCGGGGAAGTGTTTTTGCGGATACGCTACAAACGCGGCTCTCATCCAGAACTTGAATTTGAAGTGCGCGACACTGGGATTGGTATTCAAGAAAAAAGTCAGTTGACCATTTTTGATGCCTTTACCCAGGCCGACTCTTCAACCACCAAGGCCTATACTGGCACCGGCCTTGGGCTAACAATTTGCCAACAAATCATTGAACTAATGAATGGCACGATAACCCTGCACAGCGTGCCGGGCAAGGGCTCAACATTTACCTTCAACATTCCCGTCGAACATATAACTACCTCAAACGATAGCAATATCGGACTATCACTGGATGAACAACAGCATGCTTTGCTGATCACATCCAGCGTGATCGTCAGGCTTTTCGCCACATCAGCCATACAAAATAATAATTTTCTTTGCATCACAACGGCAAGCCTGCGCGCTGCTCAACTAGAAATTACCCGACTTGAAAAAGCGGATATTAATTTTGAATTTATCATCGTCGACGAGGAAATGTATTACCTCCACGAAAATGAATTTCTCCCCCTATTATCAAAACTAGCCTCTAACCAAGGTACAACTATTGCTATCTTAGTCAACCCTTTTAGACCACTGAAACTGAAAAACCACCGTTTCTTGTCTATAGAAAAACCTTTGCTGCGATCTTCTTTCGACCAGCTTATTGATATAAAGAACAACCCACAGACCGACACACAGCAGCACATCATTCGTGCGCCAAAACAAACAGCAAGCTCTGAGAACAACAGTAAACATATCCTCATCGTCGACGACAACAGGGTCAATCAGCAAGTCGCACGGGAAATGCTCAACAAGCTCGGCTATCGCTCAGATATCGCCATTAACGGCCAGGACGCGGTTAACAAATCACTCCGCAATAACTACGACCTGATCCTGATGGATTGTAATATGCCGGTCATGGATGGTTATGAGGCAACGCAGAAAATCCGCAAGCACGATAGTGAACAGCGACTGCCAATAATTGCCATGAGTGCAAACACTTCTGATGAAGATAAAGAAAAATGCTTACTCGCTGGCATGGATGGCTCTATAGGCAAGCCCTTACGACTCAACAAACTTCGCGACGAACTGATTAGCTGGCTATCAATCTCTCAACCGAGTATAGACCAGCCCACTTCTAAGCCAGAAAATGTGCGGCAAGCTGAAAAAATTGAGGTATTAGCTTACGACCCACGAGTTATGGAAGACCTCTTCGAAGGCATTGGCGATGTCGTTATTAAAATGCTCGAAGCCTTTTTGGAAGATTCACCCATTTATATTGACTCCCTTAAACAGGCATTACAACGGGGTAGCTCTAAAAATGTTCGCGAACTTGCCCATACTTTAAAAGGCAGTGCCAGCAATTTTGGCGCTATCAACTTTCTCGAGACGGCACGAATTATTGAACACCTTGCCAAGAACCATCAGTTACACCAGTGCGACATTTACATTGAGGCACTGGTCGATGATTTTGACATTTTAAAGCACGATATTGAAAACAATATCCTCAATCCACTTTCAAGTGCCGATGAGACTCACCAACGCAAACATAAATTACTTATCGTCGATGACGACCGCACTATCCGTCTCGCCTTAAAAAATATTTTTACCGAGCAAAATTTTATAATTTTCGAGGCTCGCAATGGTCAACAGGCCATTAGTTTTTGCAAACAGGATAACCCCGACCTTATTTTAATGGATGCCATCATGCCTGAAGTTGATGGCTTCGAAGCCTGCAGAAGCATCAGAACCCTACCCAATTTTAGTGAAATACCGATCTTGATGATCACCTCTCTGGATGACGACGACGCCATTAACAAGGCCTTCTCTTCTGGTGCCACGGACTACATCACCAAGCCTTTAAATTTTACGGTACTAAAGGAAAGAGTTTCGCGTCTACTACAAGCCAATCGCGTAGAAAAGCGCGTCAGAGAACTCGCCTATCATGATTCACTTACCGGGCTGCCAAACCGCAGTAAACTGATGCAGGATCTGCGATTAATTCTTAATCGTGCAAAACTTGACGATTCACAATTTGCCGTTTTATTTCTCGATCTCGACCATTTTAAAAATATTAATGATTCCCTTGGCCATAATATTGGTGACTTATTGCTCAAAGCCGTTGCAGATCGTCTACAAAGTGCTGTGCGTGAAAGCGATTTTGTTGCTCGCCTGGGTGGCGATGAATTTACTGTTATTCTTGAAAATATCGAAGATCCCCACGCTGTAAGCACTATTGCACAGAATATCTGCAGCTCCCTTAGCAATCCCTTTGTATTTATTCAACAAAAAATGTTTGTTACGGCAAGTGTCGGCATCTCTATTTACCCCGGCGATGGCGACGATGTTAATGCCCTGCTCAAACACGCCGACCTCGCCATGTTCAGCGCCAAAAAGAGTCGCAATAATTTCAGCTTTTACCAACAGGGGATGGAAGACAAGGTTGCACGTCGCCTTGAACTCGAACAAGAACTGCGCTATGCCATCAGTCATGAGCAGTTGGTTCTTTACTATCAACCACAGCTTGAGATGAAATCCAACAAGGTCGTTGCGGCAGAAACTCTAATTCGCTGGGAGCATCCAACACATGGTTTCCTCAGCCCACTAGAGTTTATCCCCCTCGCTGAGGAAACAGGGCTCATTAAAGATTTAACTTTTTGGGTAATTAGGCAGACCTTCCAGCAAATTTCGGAATGGCAAAAACAAGGTTTTGATGTCAAATTATCCATTAATTTATCGGCAAAGGATCTCGAAACACCCGGTGCTTTATCGGACTTTCTTAGATATCAATTAGAACGCACGGGGGTTTCACCGGCACTTATCGAGCTTGAGCTGACTGAAAGCATGCTTATGGATGATCCCGAGAAAAGTAAAAACGAGCTTCTTACGCTTAAAGATATGGGCTTTGTACTGGCGATCGACGATTTTGGCACAGGTTATTCATCCCTTAATTACTTGAAAAACCTGCCTGTCGATATATTAAAAATAGATCGTTCATTTATTAAAGAGATTGAAATTAACGCCGATGACAAGCCCATCGTTAAAGGCATTATCGCACTTGCCGACAGCCTGGGCCTGACGACAATAGCCGAGGGTGTAGAGAATGAACAACAGCGAGCCATTGTTCATGAGTTGGGCTGCGATACTATTCAAGGCTATCTCATCAGTCGCCCTCTACCCAGGGAAGAGTTCGAGCGAGGCTATTTAAACGAGTTCAAGATCAGAGGAAAATCACACAGAAAAAAGCAACGGGACAAGCCCACTTCAGATAATCCAGACAATTCACGCCGCTAATAAATAGCTTTATTAACGGCGCAGTACCAATGACTATTGACTAAAACCACTCATCTTGCATTTCAAAGGTCACGCTATTACCTGCAGCCAATAGCTCTGCATACTGCTCAACCGCCGGTAATTCCCATTCAATATAGTAATTCGCAGCCTGTAATTTACCCCGGTAAAAATGCTCATCGCTTTCGTGCAGTTTCGATGTCAATGCCGCTGCCGCAATCAAAGCTTGTTTCAACCAGATCCAGGCACCAACAATTCGGCCAAACATATCAAGATAAACCGTTGCATTTGCCAACCCCCGATCGATATCTGCTGCCATTTGCTGCTGCAGCGATTGCGTGGTTTTTTCCAGGATCGTCACGGTATTTTCGAGCTGTTCAGCCAAGCCTTTAATTGACGACGACTGTTTTGCGTTGGCAATATCTTGCGCAATATCTTCTTTAAAGAAGCGATACCCAGCACCACCGTATAAATTCAGCTTACGGCCCAACAAGTCGAGGCCATGAATGGCTTCTGCCCCTTCATGAATAGGGTTTAAACGCTGATCGCGATAGAGTTGTTCGACCGGATATTCGCGGGTGTAGCCAGCGCCACCCAAAACTTGTATCGCCATATCATTGGATATACAGCCATACTTTGAGGGCCATGATTTAATGATCGGGGTTAATAAATCCAGCAGTTGGGCATTGCGAGTTCGCAGCTCCTCAGTAGGCGCACTGTTCTGGTTTTCAAATAGACTACTACCAAACAGACACATTGCCAAAGATCCTTCAGCATAGGATTTTTGCGCAAGTAATAAACGGCGCACGTCCGCGTGTTCGACCAACATGACCTGTGGAGATTGCTGGTCTTTGCACGATGCCAAACGCCCCTGGGGTCGTTGCCGCGCATAATCCAGCGAATGATTAAAGCCCTGATAGGCGATCGCTGCCGCACCTAGGGCGACACCGATACGCGCCTCATTCATCATCTGGAACATATAACCGAGGCCTTTATTCGCCTCGCCGACAAGATAGCCAATGGCACCGTCTTTTTCACCAAAATTTAATGCGGCATTGGTTGTGTTGCGATAACCCATTTTATGGTTGAGCCCAGCGACCACCACATCATTACGCTCACCCGGTGAGCCGTCATCATTCACTAAAAACTTTGGCACTATAAAAAGAGAAATGCCTTTAACACCGGGAGGCGCACCCTTAATTTTTGCCAGCACCATGTGAACCACATTGCCCGCAATGTCGTGGTCGGCGCAGGAAATATACATTTTCTGGCCGAAGACACGGTAAGTGCCATCATCTGCTGGCTCGGCCATGGTGGTGATATCACCCAACGCTGAACCCTGCCCCGGCTCGGTGAGGCACATGGTGCCATTACTGCGACCGTCCATAATCAAGGTTAAAAACTTGGCTTTTTGTTCCTCAGAACCGAAGGCGCGTATTAAGTTAGCCGAGCCCGTCGCTACAAAAGGATAGGCCGCAGTGCCAATATTCGCGGCATTCACATAGGCCATCACCATGCGAAAAACGACTTCGGGCATTTGCATGCCGCCCTCTTCGTAATCCTGGTGGGCCGCCAAAAAGCCGGCATTAGCAAACTCGTCCCAGGCCACTTTGGTTTCGGGAATCATTTTTACAACGCCGTCTACTAAAGTAGGTTCGTTTTCATCACCTTCGACTAAATGATTGGCAAAGTATTTTTCAGCAATGGTTTTCGCAGTGCGCAATGAAGCATCGAATATTTCTCGCGAGTGTTCGCTGTAGCGCGGTCGCTCCAGCAACTTTTCTGTATCGAGAAATTCATAAAGTAAAAATTCAACATCGCGATCATTTAACAAAGGGACTGACATAGTTAAACCTGTTGGTGATTTATTTAATGGCTTTTTTACAAAAATTGTAGTGAAGAACCTGGCGCATTCAACTCTAAATACAGCGCAGTGTGTTTATTAATAGCTGTAGTCACTAAACACGTCGCGTAAATCTTTTTTACTGACTTTTCCTGTCGCCGTGTGAGGGATTTCATCGACGAACACGCAGTCTTCAGGAATCCACCACTTGGCAATTTTGCCGTCGAGATAGGCCAGCAAGTCACTTTTTTGGGGATTGCTACCGGGGCGCTTAACCACGATCAGCAGAGGGCGTTCCGTCCACTTCGGATGGGGCACGCCAATGACCGCAGCCTCGGCAACATCCTCGTGGCCCATAGCAGCGTTTTCAACATCAATAGAGCTGATCCACTCACCGCCCGATTTAATAACATCTTTAGTGCGGTCGGTGATCTGCATAAAACCGTATTGGTCGATAGTTGCGACATCCCCCGTATCAAACCAGCCATCGGGCAGGTGGGCATCAGAATCCTCTAACTTGTAATAGCTTTTGCAGATCCAAGGCCCACGCACTTGCAGCCGACCGGAGGCATTGCCGTCCCAGGGTAATTCTTTGCCGTCTTCATCGACGATGCGCATTTCAACTCCGTAAATTAAACGGCCAGCTTTCAGGCGATAGGCAAATTTTTCCTCTTCGGGTAAATCATTCATCCAGGGCAATAAGGTGTTGTAGGTGCCCAACGGGCTCATTTCTGTCATACCCCAACCGACATGCATGGCGACGCCATAGGCATCCATCGCCTCCATCAGCGATCGCGGACACGCGGCACCACCCACCACCAGCCGTTGCAGCGTTTCAACCTTGCTGCCCGACTCCTGTAAATAATTGAGTAGAGCCAGCCAGACAGTTGGCACACCCAGGGCAAAGGTCACGCCCTCTTCATTAATCAATGTCGCGAGCGTTTCACCATCTCCCATTTTCGGCCCGGGGAAAACCAGCTTGGTGCCCGCCACCGCGGCACCGTAAACACAGCCCCAGGCATTGACGTGAAACATCGGCACGACCGGCATAATGGTTTCATCGGGGGCCAGGCCCAAGGTGGCTTTACTGTTTGTACCCAGGCAGTGCAGCACTGTACTGCGGTGGGAATACAGTACGCCTTTAGGGTTGCCCGTAGTGCCCGAGGTATAGCAAAGGCTACTGGCACTGTTTTCATCGAGCTCGGGCCAGTCGAAACTTTGCGGTTCGTCCTCTATCAACTCTTCGTAGCAGCGCACATTTTTTAAGGTAGTCTCAGGCATGGCCGCCTTACTGGTCAGTACCACAAAGCCGCGCACCGTTTTTAATTCGGCCTGTAATTGTTCGAGCATGGGAACAAATACAGGATCGACAAAAACCCACTGGTCTTCGGCGTGATTGGCAATATAGGAAACCTGCTCGGGAAAGAGCCGTGGATTGATGGTGTGGCAAACATAACCGGAGCAACTGATTGCATAATACAATTCAAAGTGACGGTAATCGTTCCAGGCCAGGGTGGCGATACGGTCACCCGGCGCACAACCGAGTTTTGCCAGCGCATTCGCCAGTTTATGAACACGAGTAAAAGCCTCGCCAAAGGTGCTGCGATGCCGTGGATTATCGCCTGTTACAGAGACTATCTCGGTATCGGGAAAGACCCGAGCGGCGAACTTCATAATCGAGGTAATAGTGAGGGCATCGCCCATCATTTGGCCTAACATAGCGTGACTCCTAACGTTATTTTGTTTTAATTAACAACCCGGCATTCTACCATAGCCCTGTGTTTCAGCTCTCTTCCAAAACGGTCGCAAGCATTGATTCAAAACGTGATTTCAGCACGTGGCAGCTCAGAGGGTCATCGCGTATCATTACGCCAGCTGGCACCGGCGGCTTACCAGCAAAGGCCACAACCATGATTGTGTTTTTATTAAACCTGCCGCAACTAACCAACGAGGATATAGCCTTGAGTACTACAGTCAAAGTAAAGCTTATTGTTTCAAGTGCACTACTGGCGCTTAGCCTGAGTAGCGGGGCGGCGGACATTGATGCGGGTAAAGCCAAGGCCGCTATGTGTGCTGGCTGTCACGGTTCCGCTGGCATCAGCGCTAACGATATGTGGCCAAATCTCGCCGGCCAGAAAACAGGCTATTTAGCCAAGCAGCTTAAAGCCTTTCGTGACGGCTCACGTAATGATCCGGTGATGAATAGCTTTGCTAAAAGCTTGTCTGATGCGGATATTGATAATCTCTCCACCTTTTACAATAGCCTCAAGTAAGCGAACTATAAATGCCTTAGTGGTGCTCTAGTCGCCCACTAAGGCATTTTCAATGTTTTTTATGAATGCCGCCTGTTTTAGCTCGAGCTGTTTTAGCTCGAGCAGTTTTAGCCCACCTGCTTTCTCATTTTACGACGCCTTTTTATCGACAAGTTCGCAAACGATTTGCTCAAGGTATTCGAAATCGGGAATTAGTACCGCTTCGCCATCAACGCTCACCCGCATTTGCACGCCGGGTCTATCGCTCGGCGCGCTCTCAAATTCCATCTCCGCCTCCAGGCTGAGGCGCAAGGCACGGGGGAAATTGCTGACCAGCAGTGCGTAAAAACCCGTTGCTGATGCCTTAAAAACGGCATTACAAATCACGATTTTTAAATCTTTATCGAGTGCCGGCCGCTGCCCGCTATAAATGCTATCGAAGGACAATAGAGGGATGTCCTGGTCTCGCCAGCTAATCCAGCCATAGCAGTGTGGGCTGGTATTGGCCTTATCCGGACGCAAGTCATCAGCGCCCTGCTCCCCCCAGTTCAAGACCTCAGCCACTGCCACCTGGGGCACTAACAACACGGTGTCAGCAACCGGCAGTAGTAAACTATTCACTTGCAGCAAGGCTGCATCCACTTCGCCAGCCTCCGCCTTCAGTACCATCTTATTCTCCACCACAAACAACTCCTCTGGACGGTACAGCGCCACGATCAGCTTTGCTATTTAACAATTTAACGAAGGCCTCTCGCAGTTGGCTAACATCACCACTGTGGTTAAAAGCACCGTGCTTAAGCACGGCTTCAGACAACGCCGGCACCGTGCAATCCGCCGGGGACTGTACCAATACACTGCCACCTTTTTCACAAATCAAACGCGACCCAGCAACGCCGTCGTCACCCATGCCACTGAACACAATCATGCCGCAAGCCGAACCATATTCGCTAGCCAACTCGGCTGCCACTGCATCAATGTTGGGTGCATAGGGGCCAGGCCAGGGTGATGGCAGTGTAACAACCAGGCCATTGGGCAGCGATATACATTGCTCTGGCGGCACCACGGTAACGCTACCTATGGTCAGAAGATTGCCCGCAAGGGCCATCTGAGCTCGCCACTGGGTATTTCGGGTGATCATTTTAACCAGCTGCTCGGCCTGCTCGGCCTCGATATGCTGCGCGTACAAAAATGCCACGCCATGGAAAGAGTCCAGGCCCTCTAAAAATTCTCGAACGGCCTGTAAACCACCGGCAGAAGCGGCCAGTAACCAGACATTCTGTGCGCGGCTGGCCTCGCACATTCGTTGATAATTTTGCGTTAAGGCCTTGAGTTTTTGCTCCACGGCCCGACGCCAACGTACGCCTTGTGATTCCCCAACAAAGCTCACATTGCAAACCAGCGGTTCCTGCTGGCCAAATAGAGGTACAGGGCTTGGCACCTTGTCTTCATTTATCAGCCAGGCATCGACCTCCGCGCCAGCCGTGCGCACTGCACCATCCCAGGCTAGCTCGCTACAGTGAGTAACACTGAACCCGCAGGCTTCAACCACTCTGCGTAGCAGAGCACGCTGTCGCGTATCCGCCAGCACAATGCCAATACGTGGCAAGGCTGTGCAACTGACCGGGCCGGGCTTAGGCGATGTCAAGACTGAGCAACTCATCCAGCAGACCCAGCAACTCATCTTCTTGATAGGGCTTACCTAAAAATCGGTTAACGCCAAGACTGGTCGCCCGTTGCTGGTGTTTTTCGCCGGTACGCGAGCTAATCATAATGATGGGCAAGCCTGCAAAGGCCTCCGATTCACGCACTACACGCGCCACCTCAAAACCATCCATGCGCGGCATTTCTATATCGAGCAACATCAGATCGGGCTTTACCTCGGCCAGCATATCGGTCGCCTCTATGCCATCTTTGGCGGTGACAACGCGAAAGCCCTTCCTCTCGAGAACCCGAGAAGTCACTTTGCGAACGGTCACCGAATCATCGACCACCATAATTGTTTTTGGTGCAAAACCAACACTGGCAGGAGCTTCAAAAGAACCTCCCCGCAGTGAATCATCCGCCTGCCCAGGGCCTTCGAGAATGGATATCTCCCCCTTTGATCGCAGTAGCGAGGGTAGGTCAAGAATAACAACAACATCACCGCTGGCGAGAATAGTCGCCCCCGCCACGCCCCGTACATTACTAAACGGGGCACCCAGGCCTTTAATAATAATCTCCTGATTACCCTCAATAGCATCAACATGAACCGCGTAACGGTAGTGGTCGACCTCGACCAAAACCATTACCGCCTTACCAATGGCCGCAGCAGCCGATGCTTGCTCGCCATGTAACAAACTGCCAAGGGCACAAAGCTGATAATTGAGGCCCGCATATTCAAGTCGCTTACCCGGCTCGCTATGGAGGACATCAAGCTCTTCGGCGTTCAATTGCGTAACCCCGACAATGCTGTTCAAGGGCAGGGCATAAGTACTTGCGCGCTCTTTCACTAGCAGAGCCTTATTGACAGAGACGGTGAATGGCAGTCGAATGGTAAACTCGACCCCCTCGCCAAGCGTCGACTCGATAGAAATAGAACCACCGAGGTGGTGAACCTCTGTTTTCACCACGTCCATGCCCACACCTCGACCCGAGACCTGGCTGACGGTCTTGGCGGTGGAAAAACCCGGTTGAAAAATCAGTCGTAACAACTCGCTATCAGTAGCTTGGGTGTCTGCGGTGATCATCCTTTTATTGATCGCCTTGTCACGAATGGCGGCGACATCAAGCCCCTTTCCATCATCGGCGACGGTAATCACTATTTCACCACCCTCGCGCTGGAAGGACAGAGAAATATTACCCTCATCGGGCTTACCGGCTGCCAGGCGCTGCTCGGTGCTTTCTATGCCGTGGTCAATGGCATTGCGCAGCATATGTTCGATTGGCGTAATGATTTTTTCCAATACCGTGCGATCCATTTCCCCTTCGATATTATTCAAGCCCAGGTTGACCTGTTTACCCAGCTCCTGACCAACCTGTCGAACAATGCGCCTGAGGCGCGGCACCAACCGAGAAAACGGCACTAGCCGTGTCTTCATGAGATTTTCTTGCAGATCCTGGGTAATGCGAGACTGCATTAATAGCAGCCCCTCCACGGCCTGGGATTTTTCTAATAAGGTATTTTTTAAATCCTGTAAATCGGAACCAGACTCCTCCAGCCCCTGAGACAGTTGCTGCAATTGTGAATAGCGATCCAGCTCCAGAGGGTCAAAATCAGTGCTCTGTGAAGATTCAATTTGCTCTCGCCGAAACTGAATTTGCGCTTCCGTTTGACGACCCAGCTGGCGCACCTGATTGCGCAAACGGGTAATCGTCTCTTCCATTTCATCCAGCGCAACGGCCGACTCGCCCACCCCTTGCTCTACACGCCCCCGAGCGATACTGGCTTCACCCGCCAGGTTGACCAAATTATCGAGTACCTGTGCGGGAATTTTTACCGATTCCTGTACGGCTACCGCAGGCTTAGCCCGTGCTGCCGGCTGGGCAGCTGGCTCAGAAATGGGCATAGTCGCCGCTGGTAGGTCGAGCGTTTGTTCGGGCTTAGCACTTGCCGGCTTGGTCAATGCTACCGCGTCGGTGCCAGGATCGATGGCCTCCTCTTTGAGCACTTCGTCTTCAAGCACTTCGTCTTCAAGCGTTTTATCTTCAGGCACTTCATTTTCAAATGCCTCGACCTCAAGCACCGCCGCCGGTATTTGAAGACTGGCTAAAGGCTCCAGTGCTTCTAGGTGCTCGGGTTCAGCTACAGCCCCTATGTCTGGCGCCACCGGTTCTTCTTCTGCAACAGCAGGTATTGCATCACCGGACTTGACCCTGTCCAGCACACTGAGCAGCTCGTCGTAGCGAATAAACAGCTGATCGAAAACCCCTGCCTCGCCACTCGCGAGCTGCCGCGCTTCCCGCAAAATAAGTGCTTCCAGGTCGTGGCTCAAATCGCCTAACAAGCTCAAGCCAGCCATTCTGGCACCGCCTTTTAAGGTATGGAGTACCCGGTTTAGTGTCTCACCCTGGCTGACATCGCTGGGTTCATCTCGCCAGGCCTGCAAGGCATTCTCAATATCCTCGAGCAAGTCATCGGCTTCCTCAATAAAAAATGGCAAGGCGTCGAGGTCATGGACTTCACCGGCCATACGGCTGGCGAGCTCATCAGCACTCACTGCCTGTGATGGCACCGCCTCTGCAACGTTAAGTGTGGCGTCTATTGTCTGGGCTTGGGCAGGCATTGCTACCAAGGCCTGTAGCTGAGCAAAAAGGACAGCCGGAGCGGGACTAACTGGCTGACCGATGGCCACGGTATCCATCATATTGAGTAATAATTCATGGGCTGTCTTACAGACACGCAAGGCATCTTCATTCAGCCCCTCTCCCAACTCAGTCAGATTGACCAATGCGCGGGCAAGTTCATCACACAATGTCGACAAGGCCGATACACCCGAGTCTTCGGCCGCCGCACCCAGCTCCACCAGTTCGCTCACAATGGGTTCTATATCTTGCCTGCTAAAGCTTGTCTGGCCAGACCATTGTTCCAGCAAAGTATCGACAAGCAGAACATTATCTAAACCCGTGATCATTAATTGCTGGACTTGGGCGAGGCCCTTGGGTGCCAAGCTGCTCGCTTTCTGCTTATGCCACTGTGTGCGAGCAAGCTCGATACGGGAACGGTACTCCTGCAAAACAGAACTATCTTCGCCCTCACCGGCTTCAAGCCGAGCCAGGGTAGCGCTCAGTTGCTCAACGCCTTCCATCAATAAAGTGATAATACTGCTGCTAACCTGCTGACCTCGAGCGAACAGCTCGGTAAGAAAGTCCTCAAAGGTTTTCGTCAGCTCCTGGACAGCGCTTATGCCTGCCATTCCAGCACTGGCTTGCAAAGTGTGCAATGCCCGCTGCACGTCGGCAGGTGCTAAACGAGAGCCTTCATGGGGCTGTTGAAAGTCCTCCAGAAAGTTGGCCAGGGTGTCAATATAGCTGCTCGCCTCACCAATAAAGATCTCCACCACGGGCTGTATTTCAGCACTACTCTCAAGCTCTGTTAAACTTTCAAGCTCTTCTGCGACTATAGAACCCTGCAGGCCCGCATCCAGTCCTTCAAGGTTTTTCAGCTCGGCATGCTGCTCTTCTGGCTGTGGCATGACAACTGGCTCGCCCTTTGTCAGAGCCTGCGCTGTAGAAATAAGGCTGGCACAGTAGGGTGACAAATGTTGAGCGCCACCTTCAAAATCATCAACCAGAGACGGAATCAGGCTCAGTGATATATCGAGTAACTCCGCTATTTCGGGAACAACAGCAGCGGTATTATCGAGAACCTTGTTGAGCATATTCTCAACCGCCCAGGCCAGGTCGCCAATAACATTGGCCTTAACCATCCGCCCACTACCTTTGAGGGTATGAAAGCCTCTGCGCAGCTCATTGAGAGCCTTGTGGTCAGCCTGATCTGCGAGCCAGCCTGGGTAATTGGTTTCGAGTTCGGCCAGCACTTCCTGGGCTTCTTCGATAAAGATTTCTTTGATCTCGGGGTCGATATCATCGTCATCTTCAGCCTCAGCGCTATCCAGCTCGGGCGTGTCTACATCAAGCTCTACCTCGCCACCGGGATCAGCCGCCGGGAGCTCAACGTCAAAACCCAGCTTTTCCATCGCTTGTGCCGTTAGACGTAGCATGGCGTGCTGTTCACCCTCTCGGCCTTTATCAATAGCTTCAAGATAGTATTCAAAGCCAGTGATCGCATCGGCGAGAGCATCGAGCTGAGACCACTCCGGGGGCTGTTCACTGTGCAGCAGGTGGCGTGTCATATAGTTGCCGAGCTGCTCGACAATCAGCGCGACCCGCTTGAGGCCAATCACTTCAACAGCGCCAAAAATATGCTCAAACTGCTGCGGAATATCGATAAGAAACTGAGCGTCCCACTGCGAGGCGATGTAGCCGACAATAGACTCTTTGATACTTTCAAAATTGTTGCGCACTTCGCGAATCAGCGAGCGTTGAGCATCATCCACAACGTAGGCAGTTTCGCTAAGCAGGTCACTGGCGAGGGGAGCATCGGCATAATTCTCAGCCCAGGTCTGCAGGCTTTGCTGGATACTCTGCAAACGTGTAGTGGCCGTTGGCAGCTCGTCCCTAGAATTAGCCAAAGCCTGAGCAGCAAGCCCCGCCACTTCGAGCAAGCTCTGAGAAAGCTTAATCTGCCCAATCACCAATAAGGTCGTTGCCAGGCTCTCGGTCGATAGCTTTATTTCAGTAAGCTTATTTTGATCGACCTGCTCAGCGCTCTCAAAGGCCTCGACAGCATCCACTAATGACGCAATTTCAGCCGCCAGCGTGTTGCTCAAAACTGTAACAATGCTGCCATCAAGTCGCGTCTGCAAAGCGCCATCACGTTCAGTCAAGGCGAGGGAGGGAAAAGCCTGATCCAGAGCAAACTCTTCTTTTATGGCCTTCAGGGCAGGGCTGTCATCGGGCGCAAGCGCTATGTAATAGAGAAGATTGCGCAGTAAATCCTCATATTTTGAGCCAGACTCTTCAAGGCTAAGCAAGCGGCCCATGGCTTTATCCAGCTCCCAGAGCAGGTAGCGAGTCGCAGCACTTTGCTTAAGATGGTTATCGACCAGGGCGGTGAAAAAAGCACTGGCCACTCGCCACAGAGCTGCAAGTGAGTCAGCATTAAAAAGCCCTTGTAGTCGCCGTAATACAGCGACAATTTTTTGCTGATTGGCGGCTAGATCTCGCTGCTTCAAATAACCCAGCAAAGCGTATTGATACACTTTCTGTAGCTTGCCAAGCATCTCATTGTCGACGGCCGTCGGTGCGAGTGGATTAAGCAACACCACCTTCGGCATAAACAGGCTTGTTGCAGAGATTAGCGGCTCTGCCCGGACGGCGCGCAACTCATTAACCTGCTCCATCAGCTGCGCCAGTGTAGCGTCGCGACCGTCGAGTAGATCGCGCACATAATTAGGCAAGGCCAACATTGCTAGCTCGAGCACTTCACAGGCATCGACCACGTCAGCCGAGGGCTCACGCAGCAACATCTTGAGCACAGCTTCCATCTCATTGGCGAGCAGCACTGCACCGTAGCACTCGGCCATGGTCAGGGAGCCACTAACCTGATGCAAATAACCGAGAGCAAAGCTCAGCTGCGAGGTATCCTCGGGCTCTGATTGAAAAGCGAGCAGCGCCTCTCGCGCCAGACCGAGACTAGTTTCGAGCTCCTCGACTAACCACTCCAGGCCCCTGAGGCTATGTGTCATGTTCATGGTCATTATTTTCCAGCTAGCATCCCTTGCGGCAACAATTTCTCAAAGGCCTGAATGCCCGGGTAAGCCACTCGGCTTAAACCCTCTGGCTGCCAGTCATTGAGCTCCCCTGGGCCGACTATCAAATAGCCCCCCGGCTTGAGTTTTTCAACAAAGCTATTTAACAAATCCCGACGCCGCCAGTTTTTTAAATAGATCAATACGTTCTGGCAAAAGATGACATCCAGGGGGCTGGCGAAGGCTGGGCAGTGTTGGTCAAACATGTTGCTCACGAAAAATCCGACCCTCTTTTTTAATTCCGCCTTAACTTCCATTGAGCTGCCTGAAGCTGCATTAAAGTAATTATTGCGTAGGGCCTCAGGCACGCTCTCAAGATGTCGATTGGGGTAAATCCCTCGACGTGCCGCCTGAATAGCCTCTGCACTGACATCAATGCCAACAATACTAAACGCGGATGTTTGATCAGCGGCCCGATAGCTCTCAAAGGCCGTCATCGCCAGGGAATACACTTCCTCCCCGGTGGAACAACCAATACTGCAGACACTGTAGCGCTGGCTTTGCTGCGCGGACTGGAGATGGGATAGCAAGCGATCTTTAAAGAAGTCATGAGAAGCCTGGTGGCGGAAAAACTGGCTCTCCTTAACGAGCAGGCGATCCAGTAAAACGCCCCATTCCCGCGTGCCGACACCCGGCTGGGAGACTTCGCGAAAATAATCTTCCACATCGTCCAAACCCAGCTCGTTAACTCTGCGGACTATTTGCCCTCTGACAAAATCATCCCGGTGGGCGGCTATACGCACCCCTGTTTTATTTTCGAGCAGCTCAGCCCAAAGGCGGTACTGTCTATCGCTCAACTGCAAGTCACGGACCTCAGCTGTGCCAGTAGCAACACTGGCGGTTGGTCGCCCTCTCGGGTCTTTTATCATGATGCTGACTAGCGTTAAATGCGGCCATCATCCTCAAAGTCGATATCAAACTCACCCAGATCAATCCCCGCTAACTCAGCCTCCAGATCGGAAACAGAGGTTTTTTTCAAAACTTCAGACTCCCCTTCAAGCTCGGTAAAATCATTTGTCGCAGAAAAATCGGTGATATCATCAATGGCACTCTCAGAGTAGGCATCAATTTCATCCATTGCCGCACTGCTGCTGGCAAGCACATCTTGCACATGGGCCGGCGCTTTACGCGGCGCAGGGCTAGCGGCAACACGACTGGCCGCTTCTAGAGGTTCATCCAGCTCGGGCTCAAGCGAACTAATGTGCTCATCGTTAAAGCTATCATCAGCAAAACTTGCGTTACTGCCCTGATAATTACTCACTAGATAATCAGCTGGCAATTTAAAGCCCGAGACCGACTCCCTCAATTCAACGGCCATATCGGTCAGTTTGCCAACCGATGAGGCCGTGCGGCTGGTGCCGTCAAGCGTCTGAGTCGTAATATCCTGAATCACGTTCATCGTCTTGGAAACGTGACCAGCCGTGGTTGACTGGTGGCGTGCTGCGGTTGAAATATCCTGGATCAGCTCTGCAAGACTGGTCGAAACCGTCTCAATTTCACTCAATGCGACGCCCGCATTCTGGGTCAGAGATGCCCCGGAGACTACCTCAGCAGTGGTTTGCTCCATCGAGGAAACCGCTTCGTTGGTATCTGTTTGAATGGTCTTCACCAAAGCCGCGATTTGTTTGGTCGCGCCGGCAGAGCGCTCCGCGAGACGCTGTACTTCGTCAGCAACCACCGCGAAACCACGTCCGGCATCACCAGCCATCGAGGCCTGAATAGCGGCATTTAGAGAGAGGATATTGGTTTGGTCGGCAATGTCGTTAATCAGCGAAACAATATCGCCAATTTCCTGAGAACTCTCGCCGAGGCGTTTAATCCTTTTCGCTGTGTCCTGAATCTGCTCGCGAATGCGATCCATGCCACCGATGGTACTGCGTACCACTTCCGCACCCTTGCTCGCGATCGACACCGAACGGTCGGCAACACCAGCTGACTCAACCGCATTGGCCGAAACCTGATCAATGGTAATCGCCATTTCATTAATGGCCGCCGATGCCGCAGCGATTTCCTGAGCCTGATGCTCGGACAAATCCGTCAATTGCACAACGGTCGTTCGGGAGTCATTGGCTGAAGACGAAACATTTTCAGCGGTATCCACAATACGCGCCACTAGCTCGCGGAGCTGGATAATGGCGAAGTTAATCGCATCGGCAATAGCACCCGTAAAATCTTCCGTTACTGTAACCTCCGCACGCAAATCACCCTCACCCAAGCCTTCCAGTTCATTCAAAAGACGCAAGATCGCCTCTTGATTATCCTGATTATCGCCAGCAGTCACTTTCAACTGCTTCCGGGTGCTGATATAGGACAGAAAGCCTAAAACTGCCAAGCCAAGAATCAGTAATATTCCTGCGATAGCAGCCAGTGTGTTATTAACATAAATATTCTCTTCGCCACCAACACTGCCAACACCTTCCGCAAGCAGAGCACTTTGCTCGACTAACAGAGGAGTTCTCTCACGTATATCAATTAGCGCCTGGCGCGCCTCGGCAAGCGCCGGCGCGGCAGAGTAAATACCTTCAATTGAGTTACTGACAAAGCCAAATCGTTCAACTGCTGCGTCGACGTGTGGCAAGGCGCGCTGAGAGGTTATTTTGCTGACGCCAATACGGCCATTGCCCTTTTTCATGCCCGCGAGGACATCGCCAAATGTTCTCGCATCCGTATTAAATTGCTCAGAGGCAACGGCCACTTCCTCAGCATCGCCGGCCAGCATTTTATCGATATTCCTACCAATGCGCTCCATACGCCACTTCTGTGCCTGGACAACGGCAATCTGATCAGCGGGGGCACCGGCACGCAATAAGCTATCGACTATTTTACTGAGGTCATTTTGCAACTTAGGCAAGTTTTCATCGAGAGTTCTGGCTACCTCGTTGAGAAAGAGGCTTCTCTCCTGACGCTGTAAAACCAGATTGGCACTGGTCTCTATCCCCGCCCACACCTCATTAAAACTGCTCGCCTGATTGGCCTCAAGGTTAAGCGACTCGCGCAGGCCTATGACGCTATCGATTGCAGCCCGCAACTGCGTGAAAGCCTCCGCATTACCATCTGCCGCAGCACCCGACAAATCAGCAATGCGATAAGCCAGTACCCTGACCTCTGAAGCCGCCTGTAAACTTGAACTCTCCTTTTCAACGCGAGAGGCAAAGTTGACAAAAAAGAAGCCCAAATAAAGGACCAGCACTATCATGACGACAACAAGCCCGATCATTGGCAGACTGGTTTTCGGCTTTCCGTGAATCATGTTCTAACTCCTGGCTAACTGTAATTATTGCTTGTCAACTAAATAGCGTCACGTCGATGAAAGGGCAACGTCCTGAAACAAGGGATTTTCGACAAGCGCATCGGGATCCAGCAACAAGTTGCGAGTACCGTCATCCGCTCGGTAAAAACCCTGCACAAAGGGCCTCAGAGCTGCGCTAAGATCTTGACTGTCGGCTTCGTGAGCCTCGCTGCTGAAATGCTTCATGCCATTAATTGCATCGACAACAAGGCCGACGAAAGTGTCTTGCCTATCCAGCACCACGATGCGCTGCAATCTGTAGGCAACCGATAATTGCCCACCGAGAAACTGTGCAAAATCAACGACGGGTAATAACTGACCGCGTAGATTCGAGACACCAATAACCCAGGGCTTAACCCCGGGCAGCGATGTGCAATCCTGAATTTCAATCAACTCGGCCACCTGGTCGAGCGGTACCGCCCAGTCATGACCCAGTACCGAAAAGCAGATCACCGGCGTGAGTGGCACGTAAACCATTTGCGCAGGGAGCGGTTTTGAACCAGCGACAAAGCATTGGTTCAGTTTATTCATGACAGGTAATATATTTTCGATGCCCATTGCTAGATCCAGCTCAGTGGCGAACAAATTCTTCAATCGCATGAACCAGGTCTTTCTCCACCACCGGCTTGGTTAAATAAGCTCGGGCACCCTGGCGGGAACCCCAGACTCGATCAGTTTCCTGATTCTTCATCGTGACCATAATCACGGGAATATGCGCGGTGCCACTGGCCTTAGTCAGCTGTCGTGTTGCCTGGAAACCATTCAGGCCGGGCATAACAATATCCATTAAGACCACGTCCGGTTGTTCATCCGTTGCCACTCTGACACCATCTTCACCCGATTCGGCAGTCAGCACAGAGTGGCCATTTTTTTCGAGCATTTCTTTAAGTTTAAAAATCTCAGTCTGCGAATCATCGACTACAAGCACTTTGGCCATAATTTTTTCCATCACCCCTAAGCGGGGCTATCTTCTGTTTCTTGGGTTGCGACAATCCTTTCGAGTACTTCAAATAGTTCATTCTTGCTAAAAGGCTTGGTCAGGTATTCATCCGCACCGACAATGCGGCCCTTGGCTTTATCAAATAAACCATCTTTGCTCGACAGCATAATGACCGGCGTATGCTTAAATTCATTGTTGTTTTTTATTAGGGCGCAGGTCTGATAACCATCGAGACGAGGCATCATAATATCGACAAAAATAACATCCGGAACCACATCGACAATTTTCGCCAGCGAGTCAAAGCCATCAATAGCCGTCACCACCTCGCAACCAGCCTTGGATAGTATCGTCTCAGCCGTGCGTCTTATCGTGTTGCTGTCGTCTACAACCATCACTTTTAACGCTGCAAAATTAACCGCCATGCCTCCTCCTTCCCCAGTTGTCTAACAACAAATTTATAAGTGTATTTTAAATCCGAATTTTTAACACAATAAAACCTCATTAGCCATCAGCGCCAATGTCCTAAATCTATTTGCTAGACAGGCTTCGCAAATAAAAGGACTTGTCAGCACCATCGAGCATCCTTTATAAGCTATGCCCCTACAACGCGAACCGGCAGTGAACTCTATGAATATTTCTCTTGGCGTGGTTATGGATCCCATTCACGGGATTAATGTCAAAAAAGACACAACCCTGGCATTACTGCTAGCGGCACAGGCTCAGGGCTGGTCGCTTTTTTATATGGAAATGAGCGACCTCGCCCTCGTTAACGGCGCGGCTACCGCCAGACAATGCGCCCTCAAAGTGTATGACGACCCCGAACACTGGTTCGACCTCGGCGAGCCCGTCGACCGACCCATGGCAGAGCTCGACTGTATATTGATGCGCAAAGACCCACCCTTCGATAGTGAATTTATTTACGCCACCTATATTCTCGAAGCGGCCGAGAGAGAGGGCACACTCGTGGTCAATAAGCCCCAGAGTTTACGCGACTGTAACGAGAAGATATTTGCCACCCAGTTCCCCGAGTGCACGCCACCCTTGCTGGTGAGCCGCGACCCTGAGCGGCTGCGGGCTTTTCATCAGCAACACGGTGATGTGATCTACAAACCCCTCGACGGCATGGGCGGCACGGGCATTTTTCGCGCACGCCAGGACGACCCCAATGTCAGTGTCATTATCGAAACCCTCACCGAATTGGGCACTCGAAGCATTATGGTGCAACGCTACATTCCACAAATCACTGCGGGCGATAAGCGCATACTGGTCATCGATGGCGAACCCGTGCCCTTCTGTCTGGCCCGCGTACCCGCAAAAGGTGAAACACGTGGCAATCTTGCCGCCGGTGGTCGTGGTATTGTTCAGCCCTTGAGCGAGCGTGACCTGGAAATCGTTGCCCAGGTCGCCCCCGCTCTGCGCGAAAAGGGCTTTTTGTTTGCCGGCCTCGACGTGATCGGCAACTATTTAACCGAGATCAATGTCACCAGCCCCACTTGCGCCCGAGAGATTGACCGCGAACAAAACACACAAATTGGCGCCCGACTAATGGCCGCCATTAGCCAACGGATCAACCAATAGGAAGCGATACATTTCTTCATTAATGGATACTCATTTTCAACTGGCCGACCCCAGCGCAGGTAGTGACCGTCTGGGGTTTGCTCTGTTTCTCGCCATCGCCATTCACGCCATTGTGATTTTCGGTATCGGCTTCGCCTTTATGCAACGTTCAGCTGCACCGCCCAGTCTTGAAGTTACGCTAGCGCAACGACCAACAGATCAGGAAAATGATGACGCTTCCCTATTGGCCCAGGCCAATCAACTGGGCAGCGGTGAATTGCTTGAGCGCAAAGATATCACCACTGATAAACAGTCACCCTTCGACGACAGTGTGCTACGCGACACCCAGCCAGCTCCCCAGCCCGAACCCCCACAGCAACAGGGTGAGCACAGCCAACAAAACCTTATCACCACACGTAGCGATAGCTACGCCATTGACGATAGCCTGTCCAAACAAGGCGAGACGCAAAGCAGTCGCCGCGACACACCCCAGGTCATGCCTGTGGACGCACTCAGCAGCCTCCACGCCCGACTTGACCAGCAAAAACAGGCCTATAATAAAATACCCAACACCCTGCGCTTAACGTCTGCCAATACCAAAGCCGCCGACCACGCCCCTTATCTCAATTACTGGATAGAAAAAGTCGAAAAAACGGGTAACCTCTACTACCCTGAGCGCGCGCGACTCGGCAAACTTTATGGCGACATACTCATGGTTGTCACCTTGCTACCCGATGGCTCCGTGGATAATATCGAGATTGTCTCAAGTTCAGGCCACACTACTCTCGATCAGGCCGCCATTACCACCGTAAAGTTAGCTGCACCCTTTGCAGCCTTCCCTCAGCGGATGTCTGAATTTGATAAAATGGAAATCACTCGAACCTGGCGCTACATGCCCGGCAATCGCGTTGTCACATCGTCCAACTAAAGCCCTCAGCACCCACCCAGGGGCTGAACTTGAAATTTCAGACCTTTCGCCCAATACTGAGATCTATGGAAACCCTCATCCCAGACATGCCCCACCCCCCCTCGGCTGAAAGTAATGCAACGAGCTTGCGTGGCCAGTTGCTAATTGCGATGCCAGGCTTACTTGACCCTAATTTTGTTCATTCAGTGGTTTATATTTGCCAGCATTCGGAAGCTGGCGCGATGGGCATTACCATCAATCGCCCCCTCGGGCTGCCTCTAAGCCAGGTCTTCGAACAACTCGACCTCGACTACTCTCCGCCCAACGGTACTCAAACCCTGCTTTCTGGTGGCCCTGTTGAGGAGCAACAAGGTTTTGTACTGCACCTACCTGCAGAGAGAAGCTGGCAGGCAACGGCTGCCATTAGCGATGACATTTTCCTCACCACCTCGAGAGACATTATTGATGACATGGCCTGCGATCAAGGCCCTGACGCGGCTTTAGTTGCCCTTGGATACGCAGGCTGGACTAGCGGCCAACTGGAGCAGGAACTCCTTGAAAATGCCTGGCTGACCATCCCAACCGACACAAATCTACTGTCACAACTATTGTTTGACACCCCGCCGGATCAGCGCGCCGATCTTGCCGCTGCTAGCCTCGGCATTAACCTCAGCCAGCTCAGTAACAGTGCGGGGCACGCCTAAACTGAACACCCGCAAACCGAGCTGCGTCATGGCCTTTGACTTTGGTACCCGCCAAATTGGCCTCGCTGTTGGCCAGACGCTCACCGCGTCCGGCCGGCCCTTGGCTGTCCTTAAGGCCAGGGATGGGCAGCCCAGCTGGCAGCAAATTGCCGATCATATTAAGCAGTGGCAACCCGATACACTGGTCGTGGGCCTGCCTTTGAACATGGATGGTAGCGAAAGCCCCTTTTGCCATAGGGCGAGGAAGTTTGCACGTCGCCTGCAAGGACGCATGGTGCTTCCCGTTAAGATGGTTGATGAACGGCTATCGACGGCTGAGGCAAAATCGAGGGGGGAACGCCCCGACAGCTACCGAGAGAGCCCAGTAGACAGTGAGGCGGCCTGTTTAATTCTGGAGACCTGGCTGCAAGATCCCGCACTTGGACTCTTGCCTTAATAGTCTTTTCATGGTCATGAGCTAAAAAGTTGGATCCGGTAAAAAAGCGTTTTATTTAAACAACTGATAAGACTCTCCGTCGTCATCTTCTGTCATCATTAAACTATCTGCCACCTCCTCAAGCTGGTCGACATCAGTGTCCGACTGCAACTTAATCATTAGGCGCAGATCATTTTTCGAGTCGGCTGAGGCAATCGCATCGTCATAGGTAATGACACCTTGCACATATAGCTCATACAAAGCCTGATCGAAGGTACACATACCCAGCTCTTTCGAGCGCGACATCAGTTCTTTGATCTTGTGCACTTCACCTTTGCGAATAAGGTCGGAAACAAGGGGCGTATTAATCAGAATTTCAACCACCGCTCTACGGCCCGTGCCATCGGCCGTGGGTAATAATTGCTGAGCGAGTAGGGCGCGAAGGTTGAGAGATAGATCCATCCACAACTGGTCGTGACGATCAGCCGGGAAGAAGTGTTGAATGCGATCCAGCGCCTGATTGGCATTATTAGCGTGCAAAGTCGCCAATACCAGGTGGCCAGTTTCAGCGAAACTGATGGCGTGATCCATCGTTTCACGGGTGCGAATCTCACCAATGAGAATCACGTCGGGCGCCTGGCGCAGGGTGTTTTTCAAAGCCACATCAAAAGAATCGGTATCAATGCCCACTTCCCGCTGGGTAATAATACAGCCGGCGTGTTGATGAACAAATTCGATCGGATCTTCGATCGAAATAATATGCCCCTTACTATTGCGATTGCGGTAGCCAATCATCGCTGCCAACGAGGTCGATTTACCGGTGCCTGTGGCACCGACAAAAATAATGATGCCTCGCTTGGTCATCACCAGCTCATTCAAAATTGGCGGTAGCAACAGCTCTTCCGTAGTCGGGATCACCGTTTCAATACGGCGCAGCACCATGCCGGCATGGTTACGCTGATAAAAAGCGCTGACACGAAAGCGAGCGCCCTTAACCGCGTCGGTCTCAATGGCAAAATTGAGCTCTTTCGTCTCGCCATACTCGACCCGTTGCTTGTCATTCATGATGCTTTCAACCAGCTCCAGGGACGTTTCACCCGTCAGCTTGGTTTTACCAACGGGTATGACCTTGCCGTTGACCTTGATCGAGGGCGGCATGCCCTCGGTAATAAATAGATCAGATGCCCCCTTATCGACCATTAATTTGAGCAGCGCATAAAAATCCATTAGTTTGTCCTCACACTCGCAATACGAAACAAAAGATACATCTGATAAAGCCTGACCTTAAAGTGGCTAACAAGCTGTCCACCCACCTTAAAAATCTTCTGGCACCTTGGCCTGCTCCCGCGCCGCCTCGATGGTGACAACTTTTTGCTGAACCATCTTTTGCAGACACTGATCCATCGTGATCATGCCATGACCGGCGCCGGTCTGAATCGCAGAATACATTTGCGCGACCTTATCTTCGCGAATCAGATTACGAATGGCTGGGGTGCCAATCATGATTTCATTGGCGGCAACTCGACCACCGCCGATTTTTTTCAGCAGCGACTGAGAGATTACCGCCCGCAAGGACTCAGATAGCATCGAACGAACCATCGCCTTTTCCGCTGCGGGGAAAACATCGACCACACGGTCAATGGTTTTAGCCGCAGAAGTAGTATGCAGGGTGCCAAACACCAAATGGCCGGTCTCGGCTGCGGTCAGGGCGAGGCGAATCGTTTCCAGGTCACGCATTTCACCGACCAGAATAATATCCGGATCTTCCCGTAGAGCAGAGCGCAGGGCTTCACTAAAGCCGTGGGTATCTTTGTGAACCTCGCGCTGATTAACCAGGCATTTTTTACTTTCGTGAACAAATTCGATGGGGTCTTCAATGGTCAAAATGTGGTCGTAGCGATTATCGTTAACGAAATCGATCATCGCCGCCAGGGTAGTACTTTTACCCGAGCCCGTTGGCCCGGTGACCAAAACAAGCCCCCGAGGCAATGAGGCGATATCGCGAAAGATCTGCCCAAAACCTAAATCTTCCAGGGTCAAAACCGTCGACGGAATGGTTCTAAATACTGCGCCAGCACCACGGTTTTGATTGAAGGCATTAACCCGAAAACGCGCCACGCCCGGCACTTCAAAGGAGAAATCTGTCTCGAGGAATTCTTCATAGTCCCGACGCTGCTTATCGTTCATAATCTCGTAAATGAGACTATGCACATCTTTATGTTCCATCGCCGGCAGGTTGATGCGACGAATATCGCCGTCCACTCGGATCATCGGTGGCAGGCCCGCCGACAGGTGTAAATCCGATGCCCCTTGTTTGGCACTAAATGCCAATAGTTCCGTAATATCCATTACTCAATTCCACTGTTTACGATAACTTGACTGACCGCGATCCAATAGCCCGCTGCCAACCCATGCCCAATATTACCGACAACATAAAGCAGGTCTCGGCCCAACTGCAACTAAGCGTGCAGCAATTCCATAGAAGTGTCGACGCGATCATGCTTTTGGCCGTCAGCAAGGGGCAAAACAGTCAGGCCCTGCGCTTCGCATGGCAAGCCGGTCTCCGTAATTTCGGCGAAAATTATTTGCAGGAAGCCCTGGAGAAAATTGCAGCACTCGATGATATCGATCCCTGCTGGCATTTTATCGGGCCCATACAGTCCAACAAAACACAGGACATCGCCCGACATTTCAGCTGGGTGCACTCCATCGAGCGGATTAAAATCGCCCGTCGGCTCAACCAACAACGGCCCGAACATTTACCCCCTCTCAATGTCTGTATACAGGTCAATATTGACAGGGAAGCCAGCAAGTCGGGTGTCGATCCCGAGCACTGCCTCGAGCTAGCGCTGGCCATTACTGAATTACCTCATCTGAAATTGCGCGGTCTGATGGTCATCCCCCGACAACGCGATCAGCTAAAAGAGCAACGTCAGCCCTATCGTCGAGCAGCCGAATTACTCGATAGTTTGAAAAAGAGTTCCGCCGCCCTCACTAGTTTAGATACACTTTCGATGGGTATGTCTGGGGACATGCCCGCAGCCATTGCTGAAGGCGCGACCATTGTCCGCGTGGGCACCGCCATTTTTGGCCCGAGAACACAAACCAAACCCTAACCACAACACAGGAATTATTCGTGAGCGAAGCCAAATTGGTATTTATTGGCGGTGGCAACATGGCCACCAGCTTGATCGGCGGCCTGATCGAAAAAGGCTACCCGGCCAGCCGCATTATCGCCTGCGACCCGGTCGTCGATAGCGGCAAGCGACTTGAGGCCGCCTTCGGCATCACCACTCACATCGAGAATGCCACTGCCGCTGCCGAGGCAGACATCATCATTCTCGCCATCAAACCCCAGGTGATGAAAGCTGTTGCCAGCCATTTGGCACCCGCTCTTGCCCACAAGCCACTGGTTATCTCCATCGCCGCCGGCATTACCGCTGCCGCCCTGCAGAGTTGGCTGGGTGGCGGAGTGCCGATTATTCGCTGTATGCCCAACACCCCCGCACTGGTACAAAGTGGTGCCAGCGGGCTCTTTGCTACAAGCCTCGTCAACCCGGCACAACGCCAGCAGGCCGGTGATATTCTCGCTGCAGTGGGTACGGTTTGCTGGCTTGAGAGCGAAGACGATATCGACAAAGTCACCGCTTTATCGGGCAGTGGCCCGGCCTATTTCTTTCTGGTCATAGAGGCCATGACCGAGGCCGGCATTAAGTTGGGGCTCGACGCAGAAACCGCCCGCCAGTTAACCCTGCAAACGGCCCTCGGCGCCGCACGCATGGCTGGCGCTAGCGATGTGGATGCCGGTGAGTTACGCAAACGTGTCACCTCGCCCGCAGGTACCACCGAAAAGGCCATCAACAGCCTGCTCGCTAACAAGTTGCCCGAACACTTCGAACAAGCCATTACAGCGGCCTACGAACGCGCTAAAGAAATGGCCGCAGAGCTCACTGATTAATCGACCCCCTAGCCACTTAGTTAACGCACAGAATAGCCATTGGAACAGCCATGAACTCAATGACAGAAGTTAGTATTTACTTAATCCAGGCTCTCTCCAGCCTTTATCTATTAATCGTATTGCTGCGCTTTTTACTGCAGCTGTGTAAAGCCAACTTTTACAATCCCGTCTCACAGTTTATTGTCAAAGCCACCCAACTACTGCTCGGGCCCATCCGCAAAGTCATCCCCCCTGTCAACAATATTGATTTTGCCAGCCTGCTCGTCGCCCTTGCCATACAACTCGCGGCCATGGAGCTAACCCTGCTAGTCGCTGGCGGCGGCCTTATCCCCCTGACGACAGCTCTGGTGTGGGCCTTAATCGGCATTGCCTCAATGTTGCTGAATATCTTTTTTTACGGGCTCTTTGCCGCCATTATTGTGAGCTGGATACTGCCGCAAAGCCACCACCCGGCCATCGCCCTGGTCTGGCAGCTGATGGAACCCGTCATGGCACCCTTCCGCAAAATTTTGCCCAATATGGGCGGCATCGACCTATCGCCCATCCTGCTGTTTTTGCTGATCAATGTACTGCGCATTATTGTCGGCAATTTTGCGAAGGCTACCCAGCTACACCCAGGGCTGGTGCCCGGTATCTAAACCTTTCGCCACTTAACACTTGCCCCACTTCCAGTGGAAAGATAGCCAAACCTTGTTGCTGCACTGCCATGTGCAGCCCAAGGCCAGCCGCGATGCTCTTGTCGGCCTGTATGGCGAGCGGCTAAAAGTACAGATTAGCGCACCACCCCTTGATGGCAAGGCGAATAAACATCTACTCCAATATATCGCCAGTGAGTTTGCTGTTGCCAAAGCCCGAGTGTCACTTATCCGGGGTGAATCGAGTCGGCAGAAAACCTTGGCAATTATCGATCCTCAAAAATTGCCTGCAGCGGCACACATCACCCGACCCTGAAAGACGATAAATACCCGCCTGGCAGCCGCCATGCCTTGCAGTGCCCCGCCAGCCTCTTTAGACTCCCGCTTTTATCGCTGAACATTTAACCCATGCCTGAGGTTTTCCCCGCTGACTCTGTCGGTCTTGTCAGTCCACAGCTCTTTACCTTTGATACGCCACTGGAGCTCAGCTGTGGTCGCAGCCTGCAAAGCTACGAGCTGGTGGTTGAAACCTACGGTGAGCTCAATGCCGACAAAAGTAATGGCGTACTGATTTGCCATGCCCTCAGCGGTCACCATCACGCCGCGGGTTATCACTCCAGCGCCGATACCAAACCCGGCTGGTGGGACGCCTATATTGGCCCCGGCAAGCCTATTGATACTCGACATTTTTTCGTCGTTTCACTGAACAATATTGGCGGCTGCCACGGCAGCACCGGGCCGCGCTCAATCAATCCCGAGACGGGGCAGCTCTGGGGCAAAGATTTCCCTCCACTGCGTGTCCGCGACTGGGTAACCAGTCAGGCAAAGCTCGCCGACAAACTGGGCATTGAACAATGGGCCGCCATTGTGGGTGGCAGCCTCGGTGGCATGACCGCCATGCGCTGGGCGCTGGAATACCCCGAGCGCCTGCGCCATTGCGTGGTGATTGCCTCCGCCGCCGACCTGACCGCACAAAATATCGCCTTCAATGAACTGGCCCGTCGCGCGATTCGCAGCGATAGCAATTTTCACGATGGCGACTACCTTGAACACGATACTATCCCCCGCAGTGGGCTGGCACTGGCGCGCATGATTGGCCACGTCACCTACTTGTCAGATGCTTTAATGGAAGAGCGCTTCGGTCGTGAATTGCGCTCCGGCACCTTTCAGCAGGGCCTCGATGCACCCATTGAATTTCAGGTCGAGAGCTATCTGCGCCATCAGGGTGATCGTTTCGCCACTGACTTTGACGCCAACACCTACCTGTTGATGACCAAAATACTCGACTATTTCGACCTCGCCCGAGAATATGGTGGGGACCGGGTCAAAGCCTTCAGCCATGCCCTGTGCAAATTTTTAGTCGTGTCTTTTTCCAGTGACTGGCGTTTTGCTCCCGCCCGATCACGGGAAATCGTTAAATCCCTCATCGCTGCAGACAAAGATGTCGCCTACGCCGAGATTCAGTCCGATATGGGTCACGACGCCTTCCTGCTACCCAATGATCGCTACGAAGGGGTTTTTCGCGCCTATATGACCCGCATCGCCAAGGAAATTGGCGCTATCAACACAGAAGAGGATGCCCCCTGATGCTGCGTATAGATCTCGACATCCTCCAGCAATGGATTCCCATCGGCGGTAGAGTGCTCGATCTCGGCTGCGGTGACGGCACGCTAATGTGTAGCCTGGCTGACAACCGGCAAGCTAGCGGCTACGGCCTGGAAATCGACGCCGAACAAATCACCACCTGTATCAGTCGCGGTGTTAACGTGATTGAAACGGATCTGAACCAGGGTCTGGTTAGCTTTCAAGATGACAGCTTCGATACCGTCATCATGACCTACTCGCTACAGGTAATGCACCGCCCGGATGAGCTAATCGACGAGATGCTGCGTGTCGGCAAAGAGTGCATTATCACCTTCCCCAACTTCGGCAATATCCGTACTCGCAGTTATTTGATGCTGCGCGGCCGTATGCCCGTCACCAAGCAACTCAGCCATCAGTGGTATGACACGCCGAATATCCACTTCTGCACCGTGCACGATTTTGATGCCCTGTGTGCGGAAAAAAATATTCGGATTTTGCACCGCAAAGTCGCTACGCAACGCTTTCCCGACAAGCAACTCAAAGGGCTGTGGCCCAACTTATTTGGTGAAACCGCAATTTACCATTTGGCCAAATAGCTCGCCAGCGCTATAGTCGGGCTACATAGACGGAAAAGTATCAGGAGAAATATAATGAAAAAACTCTTACTAATCCCGGCATTTTTACTCTTAAGCCTCAGTGCCAGCTTACAATCTTTCGCCGCCAACCAGCCCTTTAAGGCCTTTGGTGATTACAAGGTTTTTTACAGTGCCTTCAACAGTAGCTTTATAACGCCGGAAGTTGCCGCAAGTTACAACCTCACCCGTGGTAAGGACTGGGGGCTGGTTAATATCGCCGTGGTCAAAGATGGCGCCCAGGGTGGCTCCACGGCGCTGGTAAAAGGCCATGTTGCCAACATCATCGCCCAGCAACAGACCCTGAAATTTTTTGAAGTGCGTGAGGGCAAGGTCGTTTACTACCTCGCCCCCTTCCGCTTTGAGGACGAAGATGCTATGACCTTTAAAATTAGCATCAGGCCCGACCCCGACAAGCCAGCCCACAATATTAGCTTTCAGCGGCGTTTTTATCACGACGAATAAAGCCCACTAAAGACCTGTCGAACCGCCTATACTTCCCGACCCTGCTGGCTGAGTGCTGCTAAAATTGCCTGCCCAGCCAGCAAATAGTGAATTAAAGGTCGAGCCGGCATGCCATCAAAAATCGTACTGGCCAGCAACAATGCTGGCAAACTCAAAGAATTCCAGCAGCTACTAAACGGCCAGCGCTTCGATGTGTTGCCGCAGGCACAATTCGATATCTCCGATGCAGAGGAAACCGGCCTCAGCTTCGTCGAAAATGCCATTATAAAAGCCCGCCATGCAGCGAAAATTGCCGGCCTGCCCGCTATTGCCGATGATTCGGGGCTGGAAGTCGACTTTCTCGATGGTGCCCCCGGTATTTACTCGGCGCGCTTTTCCGGTGCCGACGCCAACGATGCAAAAAACAATCAAAAGCTACTCGAATGCCTGCACGATGTACCCGACGAGCAGCGCCGCGCCCGCTTTCAGTGTGTTCTGGTTTACCTGCGCCATCCACTAGACCCCACCCCGCTGATTTGTCAGGGCACCTGGGAGGGACGCATTCTCACTCAAGCTCGCGGCGACAATGGTTTTGGCTACGACCCTCTCTTTCTCGACCCGGCAACCGGCCTGACATCGGCCGAGTTAAGCAAGACTGAGAAAAACACCCGCAGCCATCGAGCCAAAGCCCTACAATGCTTACTCGTCAAACTTAGTTAATAAGCCTAAGACTATGGGCTCCCTCCAGCTACCCCCGCTATCGCTCTATGTGCACATTCCCTGGTGTGTTAGAAAGTGCCCCTATTGTGACTTTAACTCCCATACCAACAACGGCGATGCTCTGCCCGAAAATGACTATGTTGACGCACTACTGGCAGACCTCGCCGCAGAAGCCTGCAACGAAAAACTGCAAGGCCGGCAACTGCTCTCTATTTTTTTTGGTGGCGGTACGCCGAGCCTTTTTTCCGCCGCAGCCATTGCCCGCATCCTCGACGGGGCAGAACAACTGATCGGTTTTACACCAGCGATAGAAATCACCCTGGAGGCGAACCCCGGTACTGTCGAGCAGCAAAAATTTAAGGGCTTTCGAGAAGCAGGGGTCAACCGACTCTCCATCGGTATTCAAAGTTTTAACGACACTCACCTCGAGCGACTGGGCCGCATTCACAATGGCGCGGAGGCATTGAGCGCTATCGGTATCGCCCGACAAGCGGGTTTCGATAATATTAACCTCGATTTAATGCACGGCCTGCCCGAGCAAACACCCGAACAGGCCATCGCCGACTTGCAGCAGGCTATCGACCTGCAACCAGAGCACCTTTCGTGGTATCAACTGACCATCGAGCCCAACACCGCTTTTCACAGCCACCCCCCTTTACTGCCGGTCGAAAACACTCTGGAACGCATTCAGACCCGGGGCAATAAATTATTAGAAAGTACGGATTTTAGCGCTTACGAAATCAGCGCCTACGCTCGCCCCCAGCGCCAGTCACAACACAATTATAACTACTGGCAATTTGGCGACTACCTCGGCATCGGCGCAGGTGCCCACGGTAAAATTACCGATATTAGCGGGCAGAAAATACTGCGCATGCGCAAAACCCGCCAGCCCAACGACTATCTATCGCGCCTTGCAACAGGTAACAACTATCTTGCTGAACAACTCTCGCTGGAAGCAGTCGAGCTTCCCCTCGAGTTTTTAATGAACGCCCTACGATTGCAAAAAGGGGTACCTGCCGCTCTGTTTACAGAGCGCACCGCCCTCCCCTTAAAAACGATCGCAGCACACTGGCAAAGCCTTGAAGCCAAGCACTTAGTCGAGCCATTATCGACGGGGCGGCTGCGCTGCACCGCTCTCGGCCATCGCTTTCTGGATAGCATACTCGCCGAATTCTGAGTTCGGCATCCCCTCGGGAGGGTGGTTTGTTCGCGGCAAGCTTGGGGTGTTATGATGCAAAAAAGTCAGGCACAACCTGCCACTCAACAACACCAACTGGGGAAATATTTATGGGCGACAAAATCGTTCACACTACTGATGACGCCTTTGAAACTGACGTTATCGCCGCTGGCACACCGGTACTTGTCGACTTTTGGGCCAGCTGGTGCGGCCCCTGCAAGATGATCGCCCCTTTACTGGATGAGCTGGCCGACGAGTACGGTACGCAGATAAAAATCTGTAAAGTCGATGTCGATGCCAACCGCGATGTCGCCGCCAAATATAATGTGCGCAGCATACCGACACTAATGATGTTCAAAGACGGCGCTTTGCACGAGACCAAAATCGGTGCATTGTCAAAGGCACAGCTGAAAGAGTTTATTGACGCCAGCCTTTAAAGAAGTAAAGCCTTAGTCTGGAGCCTGCTTTTCACCGAGCAGGCTCCTTCTTCAGCACAAAAAGAAAGCCCTTGTTTTTTAATCAACAGGTACTATAATCGCCCGATCAGCACCGACTCTTTCTAACACCCCTTTAGCTAAATCATTTCCCAAGCGGCCTTTTCGGGTGTAGACACATAAAAATTCCAAACTACGAATTCGCCAGTCGGCGCACTTTATTCCTGATTGTATTCAAATAGTCCAACAGGACTGAACCTCCCTATCTCATTAAATCTAGAACAACAATTTTATGAATCTGACTGACCTTAAAACGAAACCTATTGATGAGCTGATCAAGCTCGGCGAAGACAACGGCCTCGAAAACCTCGGCCGTTTACGCAAGCAGGACATTATCTTTACCATCCTCAAGCGCCACGCAAAAAGCGGCGAAGATATTTACAGTGATGGTGTACTGGAGATCCTGCCCGATGGTTTTGGTTTTCTGCGTTCTGCCGACGGTTCTTATTTAGCCGGGCCGGATGATATTTATGTTTCACCCAGTCAAATTCGTCGCTTTAATCTGCGTACCGGCGACAGTATTTCAGGCAAGATCAGACCCCCCAAAGAAGGCGAGCGCTACTTTGCCCTGCTTAAAGTTGATCAAATCAACTACGACCGCCCGGAAAATGCGCGCAACAAGATTCTTTTTGAAAACCTGACACCGCTGTTCCCCGATGAGCGCATGACACTCGAATCGGGCAACGGTAGTTCTGAAGATTTAACCGCTCGTATCATCGACCTGGTTGCCCCCATCGGCAAAGGCCAGCGGGGCTTAATTGTCGCACCGCCGAAAGCCGGTAAAACCATTATGATGCAGCACATAGCCCAGTCTATCGTGCGCAACAACCCCGAGTGTTTCATCATCGTTTTATTGATCGATGAGCGCCCTGAGGAAGTCACCGAAATGCAGCGTACTGTGCGCGGCGAAGTCGTGGCATCCACCTTCGATGAGCCACCTGCCCGCCATGTTCAGGTGGCTGAAATGGTGATTGAAAAAGCCAAGCGTCTGGTCGAGCACAAAAAGGATGTCGTCATCCTCCTCGACTCCATTACCCGCCTGGCTCGTGCCTACAACACCGTCGTGCCATCCTCCGGTAAAGTGCTAACCGGTGGTGTCGATGCCCACGCTCTGGAAAAGCCCAAGCGCTTCTTTGGTGCCGCACGCAATATCGAACAGGGTGGCAGCTTGACCATTATTGCCACCGCACTGGTCGATACCGGCTCGAAGATGGACGAAGTGATCTTTGAGGAATTCAAGGGTACGGGCAATATGGAATTGCACCTCGACCGCAAGATCGCGGAAAGACGTGTCTACCCCGCCATCAACATTCGTCGCTCCGGCACACGCCGTGAAGACTTGTTAATGAACGAAGCCGACCTGCAGCGAGTATGGATACTGCGCAAGCTTCTTAACGATATGGAAGATACAGCGGCGACCGAATTTATTATCGATCGACTGAAGAACTTTGAAAGTAACGATGACTTTTTCGCGGCGATGAAGCGTAAATAAAATAAGTTCGCCATTGCGCCTGTGGTGCTCGTATATCACAGGCAATAAAAAACCCGGTAACTACCTTTATTAACAAAAGGCAGGCCGGGTTTTTTTATTGTCGGCTAAGCGCCGACAAGTTTCACCTTCGCTTAAACTTAGCCTAATTCTCGGCCAACGATAGATATAAAGCTGACACAGCGCCCCGGTTGTCCACCGAGATTATGGGTTAAACCCAGCTTCGGATCTTTAATCTGACGCTCTCCCGCTTCGCCCCGCAGTTGCAGCCACATTTCATACATCATCCGTAAACCGCTGGCACCGATCGGGTGACCAAAGCTTTTTAAACCACCATCGGGATTAATCGGCTGGGCACCATCACCGTCAAAGCGCCCCTCCATAACATCTTTCCAGCCCTCGCCGCGCTCGGAAAAACCCATATCTTCCATCAGCACCAGTTCAGTTGCGGTAAAGCAATCGTGAACTTCCGCCATGGAAATTTCTTCACGGGGATTGGTGATGCCCGCTTGCTTATAGGCATCCTGTGCCGAGACCACCACTTCCTGAAAAGTCGTGAAATCGTACTCGTCACTGATAAAGCCCTCGTTGGGACCGGCGGCGATGGACAGCGCCTTAAGAAAAATCGGCTTATCGGTGTATTTATAGGCATCTTCCGCCCGGCATAAAATCGCCGCCGCTGAACCGTCGGAAACACCCGAGCAATCAAACACGCCAAACATACCCGCGACGCGCGGCGAATTGCAGATTTTTTCCAGAGACACTTCCTTGCGAAACTGAGCCTTGGGGTTTTTCGCCCCCGCGACATGGTTTTTCCAGGCAATGCGCGACAGTACGTCTTTCAACTCATCTTCGCCGACACCGTATTTTTCACAATAGGCGGGCGCCAACAGTGAAAACATTGCCGGTGCCGTCATGCTCGACTCGGTGCCGTCGCCGTCTGGGCCGGGAACCACCAGCCCGGAATAACCACCATCTTTTAGCTTCTCCACACCCACGGCCATCACCAGGTCATAAGCACCACTCGCCACAGCGTAGGCTGCATTGCGAATCGCCTCGCTGCCCGTGGCACACATATTCTCCAGTCGAGTGACCGGTTTATAGGGTGTTTTCAAGGCTTCAGAAAACACCATGCCAGAGATACCGCTGGCAAAAGTGCCGAGCCAGTAGGCATCGACATCACCGGGCTCAACACCGGCTGATTTATAGGCGTCGCCCGCCGCGTCGATTAACATATCAGCGGCATCTCTGCCCCAGTGTTCGCCGAAGGGTGTACAACCCATGCCGACGATCGCAACTTGATCTTTAATTCCGTTACTTGCCATACATCACCCCCTAGCGCTGTGGCCGTGCTTTCCAGAAATAGTTGTGTACACCCTGACCCGTGTAGAAACGCCGGAAGGTCATTTCAAGCTTGTCGCCAATAGCCACGTCTCCCGGATCGACATCGGTCAACTCGCAGGCCAGACGCCCGCCGCAGTCAAAATCCACCACGGTGGAAACCACTGGCGGCTGCAGGCTATAAGCCAGATGATCGAGCGTGTAAGTGGTGATCTTGCACGCCGCATCGGCAAAGCGCTCATCAACCATTTCGTCGATCGAGCGACACTTGAGACAGACCCGCTGTGGTGGCAAATGACCCTGCCCACAACTGCTACATCGGCTACCGTAAAAGGCGTACTTCCAACGCTCATTGCGCTTCATAATCGGCGCGGCGGGGCGATCGGGATCGGGTCTGCGTGGTGGTTCAAAGGGCAGGATTTCACGCCATTTCAAATAGGTGTTATAGGCAATTTCATTATTGCTCGACGCCAACCACTGGTCGACACTGCGAGCGGGTCGCCCCTGTGCAATCTTGTCACTCACTTCCAGTACTACCGCATCACAACCGTCAGCTGTCGATAGCACGAGAATTTTATCCCCCGGCTGCGCTTGATCGAGAGTTTTTGCCAGCACCAGGCCAGCGTGGGCAACACCACTGCGACCCACGGAGCCTGCCAGCATATCGGCCACTTGCTCGGGCTTTAAACCCAGCGCTCGTGGAATACCAGCAACATCGCGGCTATTGGTTGCGTCGAGAATGACTGTGGCCAGAGCATCCGGGGCCACATTGGCATCGGCCAGTGCACGCTGGGCTGTATCGAGACTGATAGGGCCGAGTACTTCAATGCCAAAGCGCTCTTCCCACTGGCGAGCAAAGCGGTCCGTCGGCAAGCGCCAGACATCGAGTACTTCAGTCGTGGCAGAGGCCCTACCTAATACGCGAGCAATTGCATCTTCTTCAGGCCCGGTGACAAAAGCCACAGCCGCATCACCGCTGTCGCGCTCGCGAGCACCCCCCGGCGCGCCAATGACGACATCGCCAGCACACACCAGCGAGGTTCGTCCCGCTTTACCGAGGTCGGTGCCGAGCAATAGAGCTGCCAAACCCATGCGGGTATTGTTGGCCAGCTCGATAGTATTCACCTGTGCCGGCAAATCGAGAGCCGAGCAAATCGCTGCAGCATTGAGTTTTTCAGCATAGGGCGCGCTATTGGTCGCGAACACCAGCGTATCAATCGCCGGGCTGGCGGCCAACGCTCCTCGTCCCGCTTCAACCGACATCGATACCGAGTCTTCGTCGTGACTGGCAATGGCTCGCTCACCCTTGCCGCCACCAATGGCCTTACGTGTTAGTCGATAATACGGCACGTAAGCACCGTAGCTTATAATTCCAGACACACTACCCCCTCACACTTATTATTCATTAATTTTTGTCGCCTCATCATAGCCCACTCACCGTGGGAAACACCAAGCATCTGGAGATGCTGGCTCGACCAAATTCGACCGCAGGGTCATATTTAACGCAAAAAAAACCCGGAAGTGATAATCACCTCCGGGTCATAGTGCAGATCAAGTGCAGATCAGTCGCGTTTAACGCTCCATCTCATACTCACTGTAGTCAGGCACTTTCAGGTCGTTACGGAACTTGGCCGCCGTCCAGGGCCAGGAAACGGGAACACCGTTCTTATCGAGATACCAGCTGTCGCAACCGGTCAGCCAAACAGTATCTTTCATGTTGTCCTTCATATCCTGAATAAAGCGGTCGGTTGCCATACGCTTGGGGCTAACCTTTTCAAATTCACGATTGGCCCACTTCTCAACGAAGTTCATGATGTAGCCGGATTGTACTTCGGCAATTGCAGCCAGAGAGAAGTTACCCACGGGGCTGTTGGGGCCCATCACCATGAAGAAGTTGGGGAAGTCAGGCATGGCAACCGTACGATAGCCATAGATACCATCTTTCCACGCTTCTTCCAGGGTGGGGCCATCTTCGACACTCATGGTCATTGGCATCATGTGCTCGCCAGCGTAGTAACCGGTAGCCAGTGCAACCACATCAAGCTCGTGCAAAACACCATCTTTGGTACGAATACCTTTGGGTTCAAAGCGTTCTATGTGTTCTGTCACCAGCTCGGCATTGGGCTTTTGAATAGCCGGGTAAAACTCAGAAGACATCACCAGACGCTTACACATGGCAACATAATCGGGGGTCAAAGCCTTACGCAGTTTCGGATCCTTTACGGTGTTGAGGTTCCACTGGCAGGCCTTGCCCACCAACTTACGCGCCCAGCCGTCTTTAATGACGCCCGTGCCCATGATGGTTTCCATAAAGTAGCTAATGGAATGGTGGAAGACCTTGGAGATAACCGGGAAGGTGTCGAGCATCTTCTCGTTAAGCTTGGAATACTTACGATTCGGTACCGGCACAATCCACTGGGGCGTGCGCTGAAAGGAGACAACTTTTTTACAAATATCGGTCAGTGGTTTGATCATTTGAATGCCGGTGGAACCGCTACCAATAACGCCGACGTTTTTCCCGGTTAGATCCAGATCTCTTTCCCAACGGGCAGTGTGCAGAATTTTGCCCTCGAAGGTATCCATGCCTTCAATTTCGGGGTACTTAGGCCGTACCAAAATGCCGCAAGCAGCAATCAAAATATCAGCTTCATCGGTATCGCCATTCTCCAGATCAACGTGCCATTTGCCGCCACGGTACTCGGAGTGCTTCACTTCGCTGTTAAATTTGATGCGCTCGAAGACGTTGTATTTTTTCGCAGTCGTTTCGTAATACTGCTGAATCTCCGGCCCACCACAGAAACGGTGGCTCCAGCTAGAGCTGGGTGAAAAGCTGTACTGGTAGTAGTAAGACGGCACATCGCAACGCAGCCCTGGGTAAAAGTTGTAGTACCAGGTACCACCCAGGCCACCGGCTTTCTCATACAAAGTCACGTCGGTAAAGCCGGCTTCCATTAAACGGATACCCATGCAAATACCCGACAAGCCAGTACCAACAATAATTACCCGAGGATTCCTTTTCCCACCGGCAACTGCAGCACCAATATTTCCACTCTCAGCAACGCCCATCTGTTACTCCCAATTCATCAAATTTGTTGTAAAAAATTACTAAAAACCCACCCTTTGGCCAAGTAAACACACTTCTGGTGAGTAAGCAGCCCGGCATAATCTATGGTTTGTTGAATTATGTCAACAGCTTACAGATAAACGATCGTTTAATTAATCAT
>CAYWXW010000001.1:40957-58448 GCA_964462265.1 uncultured Porticoccaceae bacterium
TTTCACTGGTGTATGTGCCGCAAGCGGCAGCGGCAACTGACGGGGCTTAGCAAGCTTATCTCCCATTCGGCCGATGGTTTTTACTATGTGCTGGTCCCGCTATTGATGCTGCTAGTCGATACTGCAAATGCACAATTGGCTTTCACCGCACTGGCGACGGCCTTTTGTATCGAACGGCCGATCTATTGCCTGCTGAAGAAAGGCTTAAAACGCAACCGCCCGGCAGATGCCCTGCCCAACTTCAGCAGCTTTATTACACCCTCCGATCAGTTCAGCTTTCCATCGGGGCACACATCGGGGGCTTTCCTCAGTGCCACCGTCGTCGCCACATTAGTCCCCGTGTTGTTTTGGCCCATCTATTTGTGGGCCTGTCTGGTGGGCGCTTCACGCATATTACTGGGCGTGCACTTCCCCACAGACACCCTCGCCGGCGCTCTGATTGGCACCACTATCGCCACCTTAAGTATGGAGTTACTTATCTAATGCGTATTCTCTACGGCGTACAGGGCACCGGCAACGGTCATATTTCACGGGCCCGCGCTATGGCCCCGGCTCTGGAAAAACAGGGTATTGAGGTCGACTTTTTGTTTTCGGGTCGCCAGCCCGATCAATATTTCGACATGGCACCTTTCGGTGACTTTAGCCTGCGTACGGGGCTTACCTTCGTTACCGAAGAGGGCAAGATCCGCCCCCTCAAAACTGTCCTGCGCGCCGCGCCGATTAAATTCCTGCGCGATATCCACCAGCTAGCGCTCGATAACTACGATCTGGTATTAACTGATTTCGAGCCCATTACCGCCTGGGCGGCAAAATTGCACAATAAGCCGGTGCTGGGTCTCGGCCACCAATACGCCTTTAACTTCCCCGTACCCCAACACCACGGCAATCTGTATCAGCGGCTGATCATGAAATATTTTGCCCCGGCAAAGCCCGCCCTCGGTTTTCACTGGTACCACTTTGACATGCCTATTTTGCCACCCATCGCCCCGGTCGAGCGCAACAATGGTGCTATCGACCCGGAGCTGATCGTGGTCTATCTGCCCTTTGAAGCCCCCGCCAAAATCGAACAGTTTTTACAGCCCTTTAAGCACCACCATTTTGCGGTCTATCACCCGGATGCGCTGTCAAGTAAAAGCGGCAATATCCAATGGTATAAACCGAGCAAAGCGCGCTTTCATGCCGATCTCAGCCGCTGCAACGGCGTGGTCTGCAATGCTGGTTTTGAGCTGAGCAGCGAAGTGCTGCAACTGGGCTGCAAGTTATTGGTGCGGCCAGTGCAGGGTCAGAACGAACAGTTATCCAACGTGCTAGCCCTGCAGCGCATCGGTCTCGGCTATACCATGAACACACTCGACCACGCCGCCTTCAGCCAGTGGCTAGAAACCGGGCGCGGTGTCAGTGTGCGCTACCCCGATGTGGCCGGGGCGGTGGCCCAGTGGCTAACGCAAGGCGATTACTCACAACAAAGCATTGAGGCTCTGGCCTCACAACTGTGGCGCCGCTCGCGCTTTCCCCAGCAACCTCTTTTTTCACCGACCGCCATCGATTCCACAAGCAATAACGCAGTCGCCTAAACCGACATACTGACCCGCTTGTCGTTAACGTCGACTCGAGGAAGAACTCAGTAGCCCCGCCAAACCATTTGCCGCCACGGAATGATCGGTTACACTTGCCGCAATTTAGCGCCAGATCGAGAAACCATGGCTGTTTTTGTGCTGCAAGATAGTAACGACAACTTCCTCACCAAGACTTTAGAGTGGCGCGATGACTGCAGTGTGACTGAGGTCTATTGCTCACCCCACAGGGATGTCGCACTCAACCACTTGCTTGAAGTCAATGCCAAAAACCCTGACTTACGCGCCCGCGTCGTCGCCTGTGAAGTGGGGCCAAAAAATAGACCGCTATTACCGCAGAAGCAATCCGCTGCCTAACCTGGGAATCCCACTTGTCGCTATTAAGCTCACGTCTGGCCGCTCTCACTAGCACTGAAAACCAGTGTCTCCTCAGCGGTATTCAGCGCGGTATTGAAAAGGAGAGCCTGCGTGTCACGCCAGCGGGCGAGCTAGCCAATACGCCCCACCCCAGGGCTCTCGGCTCGACGCTGACTCACCCCAGCATTACCACTGACTTTTCCGAATCACTGCTCGAATTTATTACCGCGCCCTCTGCCTCCATCGACGAGGTACTGGGCAGTCTCGACGATATCCACCGTTTTACCTATCGCCATATCGGTGACGAGCTGCTTTGGGTCAACAGTATGCCCTGCATGCTCGGTCGCGATCAGGATATTCCTCTGGGGCAATACGGTAGCTCCAATATCGGGCAGATGAAAACCATTTACCGGCGCGGCCTCGGCAACCGCTACGGGCGGCTGATGCAAACCATTGCCGGCATTCACTACAACTGGTCGCTGCCCGACGCCTGCTGGCAAGTTTTACAACAAAGCGATAATTATTCGGGCTCGCTGCAGGACTTCAAAACCGAGCGCTACTTCGATTTAATTCGCAACTTCCGCCGCCATTTTTGGCTGCTGCTCTATCTCTTTGGCGCCGCACCCGCAGTCTGTCGCAGTTTTGTGAAGGATAGAGCCCATCGACTGCAGCCCATGGGTGACGATGATCACAGCCTGCACCTGCCCTATGCCACCTCGCTGCGCATGGGCGACCTCGGCTATCAAAGTAGCGCTCAGGAATCATTAATCGTTTGCTACAACAATCTACCCAATTACATTGAAAACCTGCGCGGCGCATTGACCACACCCTACCCCGCCTACGAGGCCGTTGGTGTCAAAGAGCCAGGCGGTAAATACCGCCAGCTCAGCCCGCACTTACTACAAATTGAGAATGAGTTTTACAGCACCATTCGCCCCAAGCGTGTTACCGAAGCTAACGAAACTGCCCTCGGGGCCCTCTGGCAACGCGGCGTGGAATATATCGAAGTGCGCTGTGTCGACCTCAATCCCTACATGCCGGTCGGCATCGATGCGGAGCAAATGCGTTTTCTCGATGTTTTCTTAATGCACTGTCTGCTGCAAGAGAGCCCGCAAACCGATAATCGCGAATACGGCCAGATACTCAATAACCAGCGCAAGATTGTCGAGCGCGGCCGCGAACCGGGGCTGAGCTTAAGCCGAGGGGATGGCGAAACCTCGCTGCAGGAGTGGGCCAGCGAGCTCTTTACTCAGCTACAGCCCATCGCCAGCGCCCTCGACACCAGTCATGGCGGCAGCGCTCATCGCGAGGCGATATCCGCAATGGAACAACGCCTGCAACAGCCCGAACTCACGCCCGCCGCGCAATTGCTGGAAGAGGTGCGCAGTAGCGACAGCACCTATTTTCAAACCGCCATGCGCCACGCTCAACAACACCGCGAATTCTTTCTCGACTCCAAACTCGACCCCGCTGTTGAAGAGCAATTCATCAGTCTCGCCGCCCATTCGCTGGAAGACCAAAAGGCCATCGAAGCGGCAGACACGCTCAGTTTCGACGACTTTCTCAGCGCCTATTATCAGCAGTACCAATTCTCCCTCGAGTCGTGAACTATCTCGCCCACATTCTTCTCTCGGGCGACAATCTTGATACACAGGTCGGCGGCCTGCTCGGCGACTTCGTCAAAGGCCCGCTGCAGGGCCAGTACCCGGAGACCGTCGAAAAAGGCATCGCCCTGCATCGCCGCTTAGATGTTTACACTGACGCACAGCCGGAAGTTCAACAGCTGATTCGCACATTTTCACCGCAGTGGCGACGCTTTGCGGGCATTATTCTCGATATCGCCTTCGACCATGTACTAACGACGCGCTGGCAGGAATACCACTCGCTGAGTCTCGATCATTTCTGCCAACGCTTTTATCGCCACCTCAACACTTGCCAGGCCTGGCTGCCTGCCCGCGCTCAGCACTTCAACCAGCGTGCCGCCGAGATTCGCTGGCTGCAAAGCTATGCCGATAAAGCCCTGATTCCGATAATGCTCAACCGAGTTGGCGAACGCCTGCGTCGGCCAGTGCCGCTGGGTGATGCCTGGCCCGAGATTGTCGATCGCCATGGCGAGGTCGAGCAGGTATTCTCCGTCATCATGCCCCGGCTACAGAGCCGCGCCCAACAACTGCGTCTTGCACCTCTGACCCCGACTGCGCCCACTCTCGCTAAAAGGAACTGTCGATGATACCCAGTATCCGCACCTTGAATTTATGCCTGTTTTTAGTCGCCACCAGCATGATTTTGGTGGCTTTATATATGCAGTACCAAATGGATCTAAACCCCTGCTATCTGTGCATTGTGCAGCGGGTTTTTGTCATTTTAACCGGCCTTATCGCCCTGCTGGCGTTTGCCCATAACCCCGCCAGTAAAGGACAAAAGCGCTACGCGGCAGCGACTAGCCTGAGTGCACTGGCCGGTGCTGGTTTCTCCATTCGTCAGCTGTGGCTGCAGAGCCTGCCCGAAGAAAAAGTACCCGCCTGCGGGCCGCCTGCCGACTATCTCTTTGACGCTTTGCCCATCGCTGAGGCACTACCGATGTTGCTCAGCGGTGACGGTAACTGTGCCGAAGTGCAATGGACTTTCCTCAGCCTCAGCATCCCGGCGTGGACGCTGCTCGCCTTCGCAGCAATGGCCCTGCTCGGCGGCTATCAATTACTGCGCAAACGCTAATGACCTGTCACTGATGAACAACGCGCTCGACTATTTGAAAGGGCTGGCTGTATTGGTGCTGTTTCAGCTGCTCGGGGAGGGTCTCGCGCAAGTGCTGCCCATCGCCGTGCCCGGCCCGGTATTGGGTATGGTATTGCTGTTTTTCACCTTGCGTCAGCTTGGCCCGCCGGACTGGCTGGTGAAAACAGCCGGTCGACTGATTGGCTTGCTGTCACTGTTTTTTATTCCCGCCGGCCTCGGCATTTTCTTCCTGCCCGAGTCGATGCAGCAACAGTGGCCCGCCATACTTGCGGCGATCGTGGGCGGCACCTTGCTATCGATTGCCTTCACCGGGCTGACGCTGAAAGCACTGACTCGCGGCATCAATGATCCATCAATCAATGATCCATCAATAAACAATGAATGACGCATTAATCAGCGAGCCAATGGACTTACTCTTCTCAGCGGGTCTGCTGGCACTCACCCTTGGTGCGTATTTCGCAGGCCTGTGGGCCTTTCAAAAGGCTCGGCACTTTTCGCTGTTGCATCCACTGGTGAGTAGCTGCCTGTTAATCGCCGCCCTGCTTTACAGTTTTGATATCGACTATGCCCGCTACCAACGGGCCAACAGCGTATTCTACTGGCTACTCGGCCCAGCGACCGTTGCCCTGGCGATACCTCTCAACCGCGAATTCGACCGCATTCGCGCACTCGCCCAACCCCTCTTACTCACTCTGCTATTCGGTGCCATTGCCGCGCCCCTGTGTGCGGTAACGCTGGCCGCTTTATTTGGCGCTGACCCACTGACGCTGCTCTCGCTGACACCGAAATCCGTCACCACCCCCATCGCTCTGGGCATCGCCAAAGAAATTGGCGCATTGGGCGAGTTAAGCGCTGGCGTGGTTATTTTTACCGGCGTGGTCGGCGCCATCGCTGGGCCTAGTTTGTTAAGCCTGCTCGGTGTCGACGATGAGCGCCTGCTGGGTTTTACTCTGGGTATCAATGCCCACGGTGTCGGTACGGCACGGGCCTTTGATATCAGCCCCCTTTGCGGTGCCTTTTCAAGCCTGGCACTGGGCTTGACGGGGGTGCTGACCGCACTGACGTTGCCGACCCTGTTGTTGTGGTTGTCGAAAATTCTTTAATCCCTATCTTTAATCCAAGCTACCTTTAATCCCTCTCTTTAATTCCTGTTTTTATTCCCTAGTTGTACAACATAAGCGACAGCAAAATTGAGACGAAAAAAAAGCCCGGTTAAGGGCTTTTTCAACGCTTGCGAAACGGCTCGCCTTAGCCAGCAGCAGCATCCACAGATGCTTTCAATAGCTCAACTTCAAAGATCAGCGTTTGATTAGGGCCAATCAAACCACCCGTGCCACCTGGGCCATAAGCCAGATCAGCAGGCACATAAAGCTCCCACTTGGCGCCTTCCTTCATCAACTGCAGTGCTTCAACCCAGCCGGGTATGACCTGAGTGACGCCAAACTGTGCTGGCACACCGCGCTTAAAAGAACTGTCAAACTCAGTGCCGTCAAGTAGGGTGCCTTTGTAGTGCACCTCTACGGTATTTTCAGGCGTCGGAATAGCACCGGTACCGGCGGTTAAAATCTTGTATTGCAGACCGCTTTCCAATACCACGACACCCTCTTTCTTAGCATTTTCTGCCAAAAAGGCCTCACCTTCTTTGATATTAGTTTCTGCCACCAACTTCGCGCTCGCTTCCTGCTCAGCCATCATTTTGGCCTGAAAAGCTTCGATCACCGCTTTAACTTCGTCCTCAGACAGTTTCGGCTCATTACCTGCCACTGCATCACTCAAGCCCAGTGTCAGCGAGGGGATATCAACCTCAAAGGCCTCACCCTTAATTTGCCCGCCGATATTGGTACCCATAATGTAACTGACTTTCTGCATTTCTGATTCCAGCGCTACTGCCGCTGCCACTGATGCGTCAGCCTTCGGCTTGCTGGTCTCTTCACAGCCCACGAGGATCAGTGATGCTGCGAGGGCAATCGGTAAAACTTTTATTTTGTTGAGCTTCATCTAAATATCCTTTGTTTTAATAAGTGGCCTGTCGGCACTTTTTTGTGGGTAAATAATACCCGATTCAATTAACTAAACACTACTTTTGTCAGTCATTACGACTCGCGACGATAGAGTAAATCCCATACCCCGTGACCCAGACGCTGCCCGCGTTTTTCAAATTTGGTGATGGGCCGATAATCGGGCCGCGGTGAATAAACAGCTTCACCCGCTATATTGACAAAGCCTTCAGTCTCAAGCATGACCTCAACCATGTGTTCTGCGTAGGGCTGCCAGTCAGTGGCCATATGAAACTGGCCACCTGCGGCGAGCTTTACGCCGATTTTATCGACAAAAGCTTGCCGTACAATGCGCCGCTTATTGTGCTTCTTTTTATGCCAGGGGTCGGGAAAATAAAGCTGCACTCTGTCCAAACTGCCATCGGGAATACAGTCGTCCAGGACATCCATGGCGTCGGCAAGATAAATGCGTAAATTAGACAACCCCAGCTCGGCAGCACGATTCACCAGTCGCCCGGCACCGGGCGGATAGACTTCAATACCGACAAAATCCTTATCGGGCTCGTTTTGAGCCATGCTCAGCAGTGAGTCGCCCATGCCAAAGCCTATCTCCAGCACCACGGGTGCCACGCGGCCAAACACGGCTGCCCAGTCAGCTATCGGGCCGGCAAATAAACTCAGGCGAAAGTTTGGCCAATGCTGTTCAAGCGCGCGCTGCTGGCCCTCTGTCATACGGCCACTGCGCAGCACATAGCTGCGGATGGATTTTTTCTTGTACTCGGGTCGAAAATTCGTCGCTTCAGGCATGGCTACGCTCACCGCCGAAAGTGACAAATCGCCAGGCTAGTCCAGCCCAGCAGGAAAAACACCCCACCGACTGGCACAACCATGCCGAGCCAGCTTTTCTGGGTCAATGCGAGAAGATAGAGGCTGCCACTAAAGAACACCATGCCCAGTACAAACAAACAGGCTGCCACGACGGCCCAGCGGGCAGCATGAGATTTAGCCTCACAGGTCGATGCAAAGAAAGCACAGGCCAGCAGAGCGACAACATGAAACATTTGGTAGCGCACACCGGTATGCCAGTATTGCATCGCCTCGGGGGCGATTAAGGTCTTTAAACCGTGGGCACCAAAAGCGCCGAGGGCAACAACCAGAAAGCCGTTAATTACCACCAGCAACGGCAACGCACGACTACCGATAGGGTTTGAACTCACTGTAGGCCACCTAAAATAAGAGGGGGAAAAACTGACTGCGCTTACGATGCATTTAAAAAAACCGCGAAATTCGCGGTTTTTTTAAATATTAAACACTCTAGGCTTGTTCTAAATACCTTGAGCTTGCTCTAGGAGCACTCAAGCCTCGAGGAAAGTGCGCACCTTTTTCATGGCATTTTGCTCGAGCTGGCGAATACGCTCTGCTGACACACCGTAGATCGCGGCCAGATCGTGCAACGTTGCCTTTCCATCGCTCAACCAACGCTGGCGAAGAATATCCTGACTGCGCTCATCCAGTTCGCCAAGTGCGGTAATCAGGCGGGCCTTGCTATCACTTTCCCAATCGGCATCTTCAACTAACAGAGCCGGGTCAGCCTCACGATCTTCGAGGTAGAGAGCCGGTGCTTGGTAGGCGCTCTCATCATCATCGTCATCGGCCGAGGCATCAAAGCCAGCATCACGGGCGGAGAGTCGTTTTTCCATCTCGCGCACATGCTTAACTTCCACACCCAGATCTTCGGCGATAGCTTTGGCTTCATCATTGGTCAGCCAAGCCAGACGCTTCTTGGCGCCGCGAAGATTAAAGAACAACTTGCGCTGAGCCTTGGTGGTAGCAACCTTAACAATGCGCCAGTTACGCAGCACAAACTCATGAATTTCAGCCTTGATCCAGTGCACGGCAAAAGAGATCAAACGCACACCCTTCTCGGGGTTAAAGCGCTTCACCGCCTTCATCAGGCCGACATTGCCTTCCTGAATAATGTCCGCCAGGGGCAAGCCATAACCATTGTAGGAGCGGGCAATATGCACCACAAAGCGTAGGTGGGCCATAATCAACTGGCGCGCACTGTCGACGTCATCCTCATAATACAGGCGCTCGGCGAGGGCTTTCTCTTCCTCAACGGAGAGAATCGCAATTGTGCTCACACCCTGCATATAGGCGCCGAGGTTACCCCCGGGTGCCATCCATTGAATCGATTGAAGACTCGTGCTCATAACAACCTCTTAAAATCAGCGACGTAGTTTACCACTCTTAAGTTGGATAGCAAAAGGCCGTAAAAGTTCATTTAAGTGACTGTTTTGTCTAGCGAATCACGGTTCGAGTTGTGCAATATGCCGCCCCACCGCAAGCGCTGCGCCGACCAGGCCGAGAATGCCGCCAAGGGCAATTAAAACTAGCATGCCATCAAAGCCGATACCCTTTAGCGCGAAGTCACTTTGGTAGAGAGCCGCCAGGCGGGCCACCGTTGCGCCCAGCCAAAACTGGGCAATCACCACCCCCAGCCAGGCGATTAATCCGCCGAAGACACCGTACCAAAGCCCGGTGTAGAGAAAAGGCCGCCGCACAAAGCCATTGGTGCCCCCCACCAGCTTCACCACCAGAATTTCTTCACGGCGATTTTCAATCGCCAGACGAATCGTATTGCCGACCACCAACAACACGCCGAGGGAAAGCGCGCCACCGAGCAATAGAGTAATTTGTCGACCGATATCGAGTATTTGCTGCATGCGCTGCAGCCACTTCATATCGAGCTGCACCTCATCCACCAGGGGCTGTTGCGCCAGGGTTTTCACCAGCTGCTCGACCCGTGGCACATCGGCCTCAATGGCGGCAATTGGCACCACAAGTAACACCGGCGGTAGGGGGTTGTCATCGAGCAGGGTCAAGGCCTCGCCAAAGCCGGCACTACCTTGCAAAGCATCGAGGGCCTGACTCGGGGAGATATAGTGTATTTCTGCTAGCTCATCGTTCGACTCGAGTTGCTTGATCAAGCCCTTGATGGCCTTATCTTTAGCACCCTTTTTCAGAAACAGGGTCATCTGCGCACTGCTATCCCAGCTGCCACTGAGTTGTTGCAGACTCGACACGCCGACGTAGAGCATGGCTGGCAGGGCGAGGGCGATAGCGACAACCAGCATTGTCATGACACTCTGCAGGGGTTCGCCGACCATGCGGCGGAAGCTTTCAGAGGCATTTTTGCGATGGTTATGAAAATAAGCTCGCACGATCGAGACCAGACTCCTACGACTTTCCACCGCGCCACTGCGCCGTGGCTGGGACGGCGTATCTGTATCGATCTTATGCCGAGGCAAGAGCGGCAGCCTCCGATAGTCGCCCGTGATCCAGGGTTAATACTCTTTCGCCCATGGACGAAATCAGCGCAATATCGTGGGTCGCCACCAGCACACTAACACCGACATTTCTGAAGTCTTCAAACAGGGTCATGATTTCCGCCGATAGCTCGGGGTCGAGGTTGCCCGTGGGCTCATCGGCGAGCAGTATACGCGGCGTGTGCACCACGGCCCGTGCGATGCCGATGCGCTGCTGCTCACCGCCCGATAATTGCACGGGGTTGAGCTTTTCTTTACTCAGCAAGCCAACCTTGTCGAGGGCGGCACGCACACGCCGCTCAATGTCTCGGTGCTGGGCGCCGGAAACCTGCATGGGCAGGGCCACATTGTCGAACACGCTGCGGTCAAACAGCAGTTGGTGATTTTGGAAAACGACGCCGACACGCCGCCGATAATAGGGTATCTGGCTTTTGTGCAGGCGACTGAGGTTTTTACCATTGACCAGCAGCTGACCGCCGGAAGGCCGCTCCATCAGCATAATCAGCTTTAACAGCGTACTTTTACCGGCACCGGAGTGGCCGGTGAGAAAGGCCATCTCCCCGGCATCGAGTGCAAAACTCACCTGGCTCAGCGCTTCATGGCCGTCCGGGTAGCGCTTGCTGACATTATCAAATTCGATCATAGGCCATCGTCAGCGTCCGACAATACGGCTTTGACGTAATCCTCGGCGCGAAATACCTGTAGATCGTCCACACCTTCACCCAAGCCGACATAGCGCAGGGGCACGTTGAAACGACGACTCAAAGCAAAGGCCACACCACCCTTTGCGGTGCCATCAAGTTTGGTCAACGCCAAACCAGTAACGCCCACCGCCTGATTAAACTCCTGCATTTGGTTGAGGGCATTTTGACCGGTGCCCGCATCCAGTACCAGAAGAATCTCGTGGGGGGCCGCTTCATCCAATTTGGCCATCACCCGTTTGACCTTTTCGAGCTCTTCCATCAAATTGGATTTGGTGTGCAAACGGCCTGCCGTGTCAGCAATCAACACGTCAATATTTTTAGCTTTGGCCGAGGCGACGGCATCGTAAATTACCGAAGCGCTATCGGCACCGGTATGCTGAGCCACGACCTGCACATTGTTGCGCTCACCCCAAACCTGTAACTGCTCGACAGCCGCCGCACGAAAGGTGTCGCCAGCAGCGAGCATCACCGAGCGGCCCTCGCGCTGAAAGCGCTGCGCCAGCTTACCAATGGTGGTGGTTTTACCCACCCCATTGACGCCAACGACGAGTAATACGAAAGGCTGCTTGCCGGAGACATCGAGGGCTTGTTCGCAGGGACTGATAATATCGAGCAGTACCCGATGCAGCTCGGCTTTGAGGGTATCGCTGTCATTGAGCTCACCCCGCTTCACCCGGCCCGTTAGCTCGCCGATAATTTCGGTGGTGACATCGACACCAACATCGGCCATCAACAACAGGGTTTCAAGCTCTTCGAGCAGCTCGTCACTAATTTCTTTACGACCGAGAAAAAAGGCACCCAGGCCAGCACTGGTGCGCGACAGGGCGCGGCTAAAGCGATTGGGCCGCTTCTTTTTCTCAGCTTTGTTGTCTGCAGGTTTTATCGAAGGCTCTGCCTGAACTTCACCTTGAGGCTCCACTTTGGCTTTCTCAGGCGCGGGCTGTTCAACAGGTACCCCCTCACCAGCCAGTACCTCGACTTGAGGCCTCGGTTCAGCGCGCGTCACAGGCTGAGTCGCAGCCGCCGGGGCCACAACATCGGGGTTTGTCACAGGCTCAGGCGACTCGGTTTTTTTGAGCGGCTCTTGCAGCGAAGCTGAAGGCTCTTCTATCGGTGTTATTTCTTGCGCATCCTGCACCTGTGCAGCTGCGGATTGCGCTGGCTCATCAGCCTTGTTTTTACGTCGCCAACGGGAAAACAAACCCCGTTTTTCAGATTTTGATGGTGGCTCTTGTTCAGAGGACATTGCGAATTTTCCCGGTACTACGACAAGCTGTGTATCCTAGCATTTTTACCTTCAATCAGGAGCGGCCGATTGCCACGCAAAGCTACGAATAAACCAACCAGCGGCCAGGTGCGCATCATTGCCGGGCAGTGCCGGGGACGACGCATTAATTTCCCCGCCGTCGTTGGCCTGCGCCCCACCGGCGACCGTCTGCGGGAAACATTATTTAACTGGCTAACAGCCGATCTGAAAGGGGCCCGCTGTCTCGACCTTTTTGCAGGCTCCGGTGCACTGGGGTTGGAAGCGGCATCGCGTGGCGCAAGCGAAATCATTTTGCTCGAGTTGAACCCTGCGGCCGCTCGCGCCCTGGGCGATAACATCGACTTACTCGGCTTGAAATCCACCACCGTCGTAAACACTGATGCACTCAACTGGCTGCCGCAAAACGCCAGTGACACAGAGCCCTTCGATATTGTTTTTCTCGACCCACCCTTCGACTCAACATTATTAACCGACACCATCACCGCACTAACTCAGCAGAGTACTTTGCTTGCGGAAAACGCAATGATTTACATTGAGGCTCCGGCTCGTCAGATACTGAATTTTATGCCCGAAAACTGGCAGCTGCACCGCCACAAAACGGCGGGCGATGTCGCTTGCTATTTGTATCGTCGACATCCTGGCCCAGATTATTGAGCTAGATCAACAAATTGTTTACCATGCGCCTCCGCTTTGGAGCGCTTACTATGAAAACCATCGTTTACCCTGGCACATTCGACCCAATTACTAATGGTCATATTGACCTCATTGAACGGGCTTGCAAGCTGTTTGACCACGTTATTGTGGGCATCGCCAGTAGCGTTAAAAAGCAACCCTTGTTCTCACTGGACGAGCGCGCCGGCCTCGCCAACGAGGCACTTTCGCACCTGAATAATGTTGAAATCAGGGGCTTTGACTATCTGCTCGTCAACTTTCTCAAAGACTGCGAGGGCGATGCTGTACTGCGGGGCCTGCGCGCCGTCTCCGATTTTGAATATGAATTTCAGCTGGCCAATATGAACCGCGCCCTGTCACCAGCCGCTGAAAGCATCTTTATGACGCCCTCTGAACAGCTCTCTTATATTTCGTCCAGCCTGGTGAGAGAGATCGCCTCTTTAACCGGTGATATCTCGCCCTTTGTGCCGCCGAATGTTGCAAAAGCCTTGGGTGAGAAGTTTAGCTAAACCAGCAAATAAACCGTCGGTGCTCTAACGCTGACATTGAGGGCAATACACCGTGCTGCGTTGCCCCAGGCGCACCTCCTTCAACGTAGTCGAGCATGCCACGCAAGCCTGCCCACCTCGGCCATAAACCTGTAACTCCTGCTTAAAATAGCCCGGCTTGCCGTCACCGCCGACGAAGTCGCGCAGGGTTGTGCCGCCCTGTTCTATTGCCGCTGCCAGCACTTCCCGTACAACGCCTGAGAGCCGAACATAGCGACTTTGGGAAATGCGATTCGCCTTGCGCAGGGGGTGTATGCCACTGAGAAACAAGGCTTCATTAGCATAAATATTACCCACACCAACAACGACCTTGCTATCCATCAAAAAGCTTTTGACGGCCAGACTTTTGCGCCGTGAGCGCTGATAAAGGTAGTCGTCATCGAAAAGGTCACCCAGCGGTTCTGGCCCAAGGCCGGCCAGCAGGGGATGCTCAAGAGGCTCACCCTCAACCCAGAGTATGCAGCCAAAGCGGCGCGGGTCGTTGTAGCGTAGTATCCAGCCGCTCTCGAGGACAATATCGACGTGGTCGTGCTTACTCGCTGCCGTGCCCTCGGCCGCAAGGCTCAAACTGCCCGACATGCCAAGGTGTATCATTAAGTGGCCATGGGGGAATTTCAGTAACAGATATTTACCGCGCCGACTCACCTCCTCAACCTGTGCTTGCAGCAATAAATCAGGTAAATCTTGCGGTATTGGCCAGCGCAGAGATGACTGTCGCACCACGGCTTTCTGAATTTTTTGTTGCAGCAAATGGGGACGAATGCCCCGCAGGGTGGTTTCTACTTCAGGTAGTTCGGGCATCGCTACGGAGCCTCAAGTCTTCAACCAACAATAACTTCAACCAACAATAAAGAGAACAGGCAATAAAAAGCCCGGCGATACCGGGCTCTTTCTACTCACCAAAAGCGAAAATCGGACTATTTGATTTTCGCTTCTTTGTAGGCAACGTGCTGGCGAACGACGGGATCATATTTTTTGATCTCCATCTTCTCCGGCATGGTGCGCTTGTTCTTGCTGGTGGTGTAGAAGTGGCCAGTGCCAGCACTGGATACCAATCTAATTAAATCTCTGTTTGACTTAGCCATCTTATTTCTCCTTAAACCTTGCCGCCATTGGTGCGAATATTGGCAATAACCTGTTCTACGCCGAGTTTATCAATGATGCGCATACCTTTGCTTGAAACACGCAATTTGACAAAGCGCTTTTCTGTTTCCAGCCAAAAGCGATGGCTGTGAAGATTGGGCTCAAACCGGCGGCGAGTCCTGTTTTTTGCATGGGATACGTTATTCCCGCTCATTGGACGCTTACCGGTGACCTGACACACTCTGGACATCTTTTTGCCTCTATCTAATCTGAATAAACTGTTAATTTCTTGGGTCGTGACGACCAGCCCTACTACTCGATCTTTGCTCGTTTCAAACGAGCGGGAACAGTGTGCCGGTGAAAAGAGCCGTGCTTTATACCAGAGCGGGCCTGGCGAATCAAATTAAATTTGTTTTTAGCCGCTTTTGCCAAGACCTACACAAGGCCTATAACAGGCCCCGCTCGGCCAGGGAAACCTCCTCGCTGTGCCCAACAACGATGTGATCGAGCACCCGTATATCGACCAGCGCCAGAGCCTCTTTCAGGCGCCGGGTAATTTGCTCATCATCCCGACTCGGCTCTGCGATACCGGAGGGGTGATTGTGGGAAAAGATCACCGCACCAGCGTTAAGCTGCAAGGCCCTCTTCACAACTTCGCGGGGATAGACGCTGGCACCATCAATCGTGCCCTGAAACAGCTCTTCGGAGGCAATCAAGCGATGCCGGGTATCGAGAAACAGACAGAGGAAGACCTCGCGCTGATAACCCTGAAAATGCGTGCGCACATACTGCCTGACCGTTTCCGCATTGCTAAACACCTGCTCACGACTCAGTTGCTCACCCAGGTGGCGCCGCGCTAGCTCCAATACCGACTGCAACTGGGCAAACTTGGCAGGGCCCAGCCCCTTCACAGCACAGAATGTGTCGAAATCAGCATTTAACAGTGAGGAAATATTACCAAACTGAGTGAGTAAATCCCTCGCTAAACCGACGGCGGACTGGCCCGCAATGCCGGTGCGTAAAAATATTGCCAGCAACTCCGCATCCGAAAGCGCTCGTGGCCCCTGGTTAATTAGCTTCTCTCGGGGGCGCTCCCCTTCTGGCCAATGTTTGATCGCCATCGCAAACCTTCCTTGATTTCTTCGAAATCCCCTTAGCAAGTGTTATCTTAGCGGCATTTCTGGGTTTTAAAAGGACGGGCATGGGTTCTCTAAGCAATAAACGGGTGTTACTCGGTGTTACCGGGGGTATTGCCGCCTATAAAAGTGCCGAGCTAATCCGCTGTCTGCAAGGCGAGGGCGCCCAGGTGCGCGTGGTAATGACACCAGCGGCAACTGAGTTCATTACCCCCCTGACCCTGCAGGCGCTATCGGGCAACCCAGTGAGCCTTGAGTTGCTCGATACAGCCGCCGAGGCGGCGATGGGCCATATTGAGCTGGCCCGCTGGGCCGATCTCATCCTTATTGCCCCAGCCAGTGCCGATTTTATTGCTCGCCTGTGCCATGGCGAGGGCAACGACCTACTCAGCACCGTTTGCCTGGCCAGCCACAGCCCCATTGCCGTGGCACCGGCAATGAACAAACACATGTGGGAAAACGCCGCCACGCAAAAAAACCTGCAACAACTACGCGCACAGGCGGTGCATATTTTTGGCCCTGCAGCGGGCTACCAGGCCTGTGGCGATGTTGGCGAGGGGCGAATGGAAGATCCCGCAAGCCTGTGCACAATGGCCGGCGCCCTGTTTGCCACAGGCTTATTGAGCGGTAAAAAGGTGGTTATCACTGCCGGGCCAACGCGGGAGGCACTCGACCCGGTGCGCTATATTTCCAACCACAGTTCCGGCAAAATGGGCTATGCCCTTGCGCAAGCCGCTGTGGAGGCTGGCGCAAGCACCGTACTCATTAGCGGGCCGGTACAACTCGAGCCACCGGAGCGGATTAAAACCATTGCTGTCGAATCAGCAGCAGATATGCTGGCAGCTGCTTTAGACGAGGTCGAAGGCGCTGATATTTTTATTGCCGCCGCCGCCGTCGCCGACTACAGACCGGCTAGCGTCGCCGAACAAAAAATCAAAAAAAATGATGACGACATGTACCTACAATTAGTGAAAAACCCAGATATTGTCGCTACGATTGCCGCCCTGCCCCATCGACCTCTGACCGTGGGTTTCGCCGCTGAAACCGAAAACCTTGAGCATTATGCGACAAAAAAACTGCACAAAAAAAACCTCGATCTGGTCATTGCCAATGATGTTTCTGATACGACAATAGGTTTCAACAGTGAAGACAACCGCGTGCTGCTGGTTCAGCCCGGCAGTAGTAAAGCACTACCGACGATGAATAAAAACCTGTTGGCGAACAAACTTATTGAGCATATCGCCGCATTATTACGCTCTTCGACATTGCAAACGTCCCGGCCGTGAACGCCACGCCTACGCTCCTCTCACAAGGGTGACCATGAAACTACCGTCAGATCTCAGCTCTGTCATGAAAACGCCGGTCGTACTCACCGGCTTCGTACTTATTATTATTTATACTGTTTTTCTAACCCAGTTATTTTACAGCAAGCTGGTGATTGAACCCTGGCACCAGAGCATTTACCAACGGGCCGAATCTCTGGCTAAAGATCAGGCAAAGAAAACCGAAGCTTACTTCGAAATGATGAATGAAAAACTGGGCCGAATCGTCCAGGACAGAACCTTAATCAATCTATTAAAAGAAGAGGATATAGGGGGAATCAATGAGTTTAAAAACCTGCTGCGCCACCAGTTACCTGAAATGGCTGAAATCAAACTGGTTTCCGTCAACAGTCCCTATTTTGCCGAAACACAAAACTTTGTCGGCATCACTCTCGCCAAAAACTCCATTGCTGGCAAACAGCTCGAGCCGACGGCCGTTAAACTCCACGACTGGCTGATCGTCAATGCTACCCCCGTCGCCGATTACGACGAAGTTGTCGGCAGCCTAATCGTCAGTTTCTCCGCACAAAACCTCCACCCCACTCTCAGTGAGGCAGACCCCAGCCTCGGCAAAACAGAACTACTGCAATATACCCAAGGCTTTGCACCCCAGGTTATTATCTCTAGCGGCAGCTCAGATACAGTATTTCAGGCCGACACTCCCATCAAAGGCCGAGCCGACTGGAAGCTGCGTTATTCCGTTTCGAGTAAGCTTGTTGACATGACGGCGAAACCCGTCCTTTATTTCGCTATCTGTTTTTTCGCC
>CAYWXW010000002.1:0-12509 GCA_964462265.1 uncultured Porticoccaceae bacterium
AGTGTTTTTTTGATTTATACTCTGTTCACTGCCGCACAGGCAGCTTAGAAATAATAGAAAGCCGCGCCCGCGACCAGAGCCGAGTTCACTGCCGCACAGGCAGCTTAGAAAATCCGTGTACTGATGGATGCTTTCCAGCTCATGTTCACTGCCGCACAGGCAGCTTAGAAAACGAGCATGGCTGTTTGGGTAGTCTACTGCGTGTTCACTGCCGCACAGGCAGCTTAGAAAGTCGTTGTTAGGTTGGCCCACGCTAGATTGCCGTTCACTGCCGCACAGGCAGCTTAGAAATAACACCAAATAGTCGTGGATGTTTCGCGCTCGTTCACTGCCGCACAGGCAGCTTAGAAATCTGACCTTCATCCATAACAATGAGCGCGCCTGTTCACTGCCGCACAGGCAGCTTAGAAATATCGAGAACCCGTCATGGGCCTATGACTTAAGTTCACTGCCGCACAGGCAGCTTAGAAATACTTCATCAAAACTGGGAATTATTGTGTGCTGTTCACTGCCGCACAGGCAGCTTAGAAACTGGTGGCGTAATCGTTGGAAGGAAGTGAAACGTTCACTGCCGCACAGGCAGCTTAGAAATCGCCAGAGGGCTGGGGAAAATCCCCACAAATGTTCACTGCCGCACAGGCAGCTTAGAAAAGCAGCTCAATGGTGCCAAAGAATTACGCGAAGTTCACTGCCGCACAGGCAGCTTAGAAACCACACCTGTCTGCACGCTTGGCTTTGCAGACGTTCACTGCCGCACAGGCAGCTTAGAAACCTGGCAGCCGCGTAAAACATCGAGATGGGGAGTTCACTGCCGCACAGGCAGCTTAGAAAGTTCAGTCACATTGTTTTTAATATAATCAAGCGTTCACTGCCGCACAGGCAGCTTAGAAATATCTGAAGAGATTGCCCGGTTGGTTGCTGGCGTTCACTGCCGCACAGGCAGCTTAGAAAGACAGGAAAATAATTACGTTGTCTTTGGGGATGTTCACTGCCGCACAGGCAGCTTAGAAAACCTGCAACCGGCTCCGATATATGCAACGCCGGTTCACTGCCGCACAGGCAGCTTAGAAAGATGAGATCAGGGTTCGGTCTCAGGTCGAGGGGTTCACTGCCGCACAGGCAGCTTAGAAATCACAGCTTCAAACATAATGAAAGCAGCCGATGTTCACTGCCGCACAGGCAGCTTAGAAATGTCGTAACCGTGGATTGAAGCTGATCATCGCGTTCACTGCCGCACAGGCAGCTTAGAAATCTTATAGTCTTCTTCCGTTACGTTTTCTATCGTTCACTGCCGCACAGGCAGCTTAGAAAACTGAGCTCCGCCTGCAGGCGCATAGCGGTTAGTTCACTGCCGCACAGGCAGCTTAGAAATGACCCTGAGCAAGCGCCCGATAATCAAAGCGGTTCACTGCCGCACAGGCAGCTTAGAAACTCACGACAACACCCCCGCGATACGCTGAGAAGTTCACTGCCGCACAGGCAGCTTAGAAAAAAAGCTGAGGGTATCAGCGCACCTGAAAACTGTTCACTGCCGCACAGGCAGCTTAGAAATTTCTTCGATAGTCTTCCCATGTTGATTTATCGTTCACTGCCGCACAGGCAGCTTAGAAATATCCCAAACAGCTTTGGCTATCTCCACCATTGTTCACTGCCGCACAGGCAGCTTAGAAAATACAATAACGAAGGAATTTATATCGGTAATCGTTCACTGCCGCGCAGGCAGCTTAGAAATTCAAGCACAACAGAGGCAGAGTCCGACAGGAGTTCACTGCCGCGCAGGCAGCTTAGAAAATCTTCTCTGGGAGATGTGGGATGAAATACCAGTTCACTGCCGCGCAGGCAGCTTAGAAACCTGAAGTTAATCTCGAAAGGAGGGCGAATCTGTTCACTGCCACGCAGGCAGCTTAGAAATTCTGGCGACGGGGTATCGCCGAGTGTGGCTAGTTCACTGCCGCGCAGGCAGCTTAGAAACACCAGGCCATGAGCAGCAGGTTGCCGTCGGCGTTCACTGCCGCACAGGCAGCTTAGAAATGTAATATCGTCAGCTAGAATGATCTCTGTTTGTTCACTGCCGCACAGGCAGCTTAGAAATTACCGCTAACCATATCGAAAGGGCTCGACATGTTCACTGCCGCAGAGGCAGCTTAGAAATAATCAAATCATGGCCCAGCGATAACGACATGGTTCACTGCCGCACAGGCAGCTTAGAAAGAAATACAAACACGGCTTACTGTGACTATGTAAAGCTTAGCTAAAGGTGGTCGATTCCGTTTGTTTATTGAACAGGATGTTGTTGAGCCGGAGGAAGCTGGGTTATTTAATTGTTACGGCCTCAGTAAAACCATGGCCGTGCCGTGGTTTTAGCGTAATCACCCAGTATTGTAGCAACCTGCTACAATACTGGGTGTAAGGTATTAATAATGAGGTAAAACATGGCAAAGTCAGCATCTCCCATTCGTCTACAAGCAGAGTTAATGCAGGTGGCAGAATCCACAGCCAAGCGTTTTCACCGTAGTACCGCAGAGCAAATCGAGTACTGGGCCGACCTTGGGCGTGAGGTCTCAGCGGAGTTAGACCCTGATATCTTGCTCTCTATAAAATCAGGGTTAACGGTAATAAAAACAGAGCCCGTTTTTAGTGATCCTGTTGACCCCGATAGGGTCTTTCAATCCTTGGAAGAGAAGCGAGATACAGGTGTGTTAAGTGGTGAAGTGACTAACAGTGCAGTTTGTTATCAGGCATCAACAGAGCACCCTGGTTATTTGGAGAAAATTGATGCTTGCAACAACATAACGACAGGGCAATTTAAAAACGGCCAGTTTATCGAAAGAAAACAGAGTGATTCTTGAGCAAGGGCAAGCAGCTCTGGCTCATTGCCGGGGGCAATGGGGCAGGGAAAAGTACCTTTTATAGAACTCAGCTTGAGCCGCTTGGCCTGCCATTTATCAATGCCGATATTTTAGCCAAGCAGCTTTACCCTGATGAGCCGGAGCAACATAGCTACGAAGCGGCAAGAATCGCGGGAACGATGCGCAATAAATTACTGCAAGAAGGGCGTTCATTTTGTTTTGAGACTGTTTTTTCACACCCCTCAAAAATTGACTTTGTAGCTCAAGCGAGGTCAATGGGGTATGAGGTTATCTTGGTTTTTATCCATCTTGATAGTATTTCATTAAACCAGGCGCGTGTTTCACAACGAGTTAGTGAGGGCGGGCATCATGTGCCAGAAGATAAAGTCAGTAGCCGAGTGCCTAAAGTTTTACAAAATATTAAGCAGGTTCTAGGGTTGTGCAATCAGTCTTATTTTTTGGATAACTCGCGCTTTGATAACCCGTTTAAACAAATTGCGGTAATTCGTGATGGGCGAGTAATAGCCAAAGTTCCAGTATTGCCAGAATGGGCACGAATGTTGACCGACGACTAAATATAATAAAACACTATGTTTAACCAAAGTTTTCAAGGCGCTTTAACGTGCTGTTACTGCGTTCACTGCCGCATAGCCACCACAAAAAAATAGGCCTTAATAGGGCTAGTTTGATCACAGGGTGAAGTGGATAAGCCTCCGTATGTAAGGCTTTAGAGTTTCAGCTGCCCTCGCGCATACGTCCCAAAAAGCGTTCCAGTCGCTCAACGGCATCGTTCAGTTCATGCTCGCGGGGCAGGAAGACGATGCGAAAGTGCTGGGTGTCGTCCCAATTAAAGGCGCTACCCTGTACCAGTAGCATTTTCTCCTGCAGGAGTAGGTCTAGCACGACCTGCTCATCATCGACAATGGAGTAAACCGCCGGGTCGAGTTTGGGAAAGAGGTAGAGGGCACCCTTGGGTTTAACACAGCTAACACCGGGGATGGCGGTGAGCTTTTCCCAGGCGAGGTTACGTTGCTCGTAGAAGCGGCCACCTTCGCGCACCAGGTCGTCGATGGTCTGGCGACCGCCGAGTGCTGTTTGAATGGCGTACATGGCGGGCACGTTGGCGCAGAGACGCATTGAGGCGAGCATTTCCATGCCTTGAATATAGCTGCGGGCACGGTGTTTGGCGCCGCTGGCGACGAGCCAGCCGGAGCGAAAACCGGCCAGGCGGTAGTTTTTTGAGAGGCCATTAAAGGTGATGAAGAGGACGTCATCGGCGAGGCTGGCCATGGGGTGGTGCACCGCGCCATCGTAGAGAATGCGGTCATAAATTTCATCGGCAAACATCACCAGGTCGTTGACGCGGGCGAGTTCGATAATTTGTTCGAGTACGTCTTTGCTGTACACCGCCCCGGTGGGGTTGTTGGGGTTGATAACCACAATGCCCTTGGTGTTGGGGGTGATTTTGCTGGCCATGTCGTCGAGGTCGGGCTGCCAGTCGGCTGACTCGTCACAGCGATAGTGCACGGCTTTACCACCGGCGAGGGTTACGGCGGCTGTCCACAGGGGGTAGTCGGGGGAGGGGATGAGTATTTCATCGCCATCGTTGAGCAGGGCCTGCATGGCCATGACAATGAGTTCACTAACGCCGTTGCCGAGGATGATGTCGTCAATTTCGACATTGGCGATACCCTGTATCTGGCAGCGTTGCATCACTGCTTTGCGGGCGCTAAAGATGCCTTTGGAGTGACTGTAGCCCTGGGCTTCAACCAGGTTGAGAATTACGTCCTGAATAATTTCGTCGGGGGCTTCAAAGCCGAAGGGCGCGGGGTTGCCTATATTCAGTTTAAGAATTCGGTGACCTTCCTCCTCAAGCCGATGAGCCTGATCGAGTACAGGGCCGCGAATGTCGTAACAAACGCTGTCTAATTTGGTAGACTTTTGAAAATGCCTCATGAGGGTTTGCTTCCCGACGAATGAAAAGTGTTTATGTTTTGAATAGAGGGTGAATTGTAGCGTATTGTCTGCACTTGCAGGCGCTTAGCGGGGCGCAGACTTTAACAAATTGAGAAAAATACACTAAGAGGAAGAGACCATGACAGACTGGAAAGAGAAAGACGAAGACTACTGGCGTGAAAAACTCACGGCGGAGCAATTTGAAATTTGTCGCGAAAAAGGTACAGAAAGGCCGTTCACTGGCGAGTATTACACCGAGACATCGCCCGGCAATTACCTGTGTGCCTGTTGCGAAAATACACTCTTTGAATCCGATGCCAAGTACGACTCCGGCAGTGGTTGGCCGAGTTTTTTTGCTCAAGCTGAAGAAAATGGTATTGATACAGAGACCGATACCTCTCGCGGTATGGAGCGCACTGAAATTATGTGTTCTCACTGCGGGAGCCACCTGGGTCACGTTTTCCCCGATGGCCCGAAACCGACAGGGCTGCGTTATTGCGTGAATTCTTTGTCACTGAAGTTTGAGCCAGACGCTGACGAGAGTTAATAACAGATGATGGGTTTTGCTAGCTTGCTGAGCCTGTTTTTTGTGCTCGCTGGCGCCCTGAGTTTTCGCCTGGGGCTACTGCCCTTTGGCATTAGTTTCTCTACTTTCGCGTTGGGCCTGGTTGCCTGTGCGGTTGTGTCTATGGCAGCCGCGGCGTTAATTTTTCGTCGTTTGGCAAGAAAACAAAGGCTGGGAAAAATGTCAGTGTGGTTATTGCTTTGCTTGTTGCCGGTGATTGTAGTTGTTAAGCAGGTGGGTCTGGCGGGTTTTCAGGCACCGGCGATTCACGACATTAGTACGGACCTGGCCCAGCCGCCGGCTTTTGTTTTTGCCCAGGCTGAAAGAGGGCCGGGGCAAAATACGCTGCAGCACGGGGGTGAAGCCCTTGCTGAGAAACAACGCGAGGCTTATCCACAATTGGCGCCTCTGCATGTGTCTGCCAGCAAAGACGAAGTCTGGGCTGCTGCCAAGGCGGTCATTGGTGAAAACAATTGGCGCGTGCTGGGTGAAGATGAAAGCCGGGGCCATATTGAAGCGGTGGCCACCACGCGCCTTATGCGCTTTGCCGATGACATTGTGATTCGTATTAGCCCTGCAGCTGTGTCCGCAAAAACAGCCGCTGATAGTCCGGGCAAAGAAACATTGCCGGCAGTGGAAAGCTTTATTGTCGATATGCGCTCGGTGTCCAGGGTCGGTGTTTCTGATCTGGGTGCCAATGCTGCGCGCATCGAAAGCTTTCTCAATGCACTGCAAAACCAGCTTAAAAATTAATGCCTGTTAAAAGATTCCTGAATTCAGACTTGAATGCGCCAGATAAGAACGGCTGAATGATTATAAGAAAGTAGACTAAATAAAGCTGAATCAGTAAAGCGTATTCATTGAACTATTAAAAATAAAAATACCTCGGTCTAGTGGGGCCGCACGTTTTTGTGGCTGGCCTGGCGCTTAAAAGGCTGAGTATGAAGCGAATTTTAAATCTAAAGGAAGCAATAACATGACAGTAGTCGACACCATTTTTGGCAAGGTTAAAGCTCAGAAACAAGAGGGTATTTTGGCCTTTAAAGGTATTCCCTATGCGGCCCCACCCGTGGGTGAATTGCGTTGGCAGCCACCGCAGGACCCGTGGTCCTGGGCTGGTGTTATCGATGGTAGTGAATACGGCAAATGGGCACCGCAGAATCGTTCCGACATGGTGGCAATTATGGGTGCCGAGCTGGGTGAGCAGGACGAAGCCTGCCTGAGTCTGAATGTCTGGACACCCGCAGCCGACTTTGCCAACCGCCCAGTGATGGTGTGGATACACGGCGGCGGTTTTACCATTGGCGCTAGTAGCCAGGGGGTTTATGAGGGACGTGAGCTGAGCCAGCACGGTGACGTGGTGGTGGTCACCATTAATTACCGCCTCGGCTTGCTGGGTTTTGCTAATTTGAACGAAGCGACCGGTGGGCGCATTCCCGCCACCGGCAACGAAGGCTTGCTCGACCAGGTGAAGGCGCTTGAGTGGGTGCGGGACAATATCGAGTTGTTTGGTGGTGACCCCGACAATGTCACCCTATTTGGTGAGTCAGCGGGGGGCATGAGCACGGGTGCGCTGCTGGGTTTGCCAGCGGCACAGGGCTTGTTTCATAAAGCGATTCCCCAGTCGGGTGCTTGCCACACCGTCGCCACAAAAGCGTCTGGCGCACTGGTGGGCGAGGCGATTATGAAATTTACCGAGCTTGATGCTCAGGGTTTGATGACGGCGAATATGGACGACCTGCTGCGCGCCCAGCGGCGCATCGAAGGCGGTAAGGTGGAAGGCTATCCGCTGTCAAAAATCGGCAGTCTGCCGTTTCGGCCAGTGGTTGATGGTAAGGTTTTACCCGACCTGCCCATTGAAACCGTGCGCAAGGGCGGTGTCGCCCAAGTGCCGATTATGGCGGGTAGCACGCTCGATGAATGGCAGTTGTTCGGTGCTTTTCAGCCCGCAATTACCAAACTGGATGACGAGACCATGGCCAAGCGCCTGGGTTATCTGGTCGACCCCGCTTACATTCCCGGTTTGGTTGCGGCTTATAAAGAAGCACTGGTGCAGCGGGGTATTGAACCCACGCCGCCGCAAATTTTTATCGCCATTCAGACCGACCGCATTTTCCGTATGCCAGCGCTGCGCTTACTGGAGGCTCAGCAGGCGCACAATAGTCAGGTTTATTCCTACCTGTTTGACTGGCAATCGCCATCGGCCAAAGGGGTGATGAAGTCTTGCCACGCGGTCGAATTAGCCTATGTTTTTGGTACGCATAAGAAGAAGGGTGCGGCGAAATTTTACGGAGAAGGGCCAGCAGCGGATGCGCTAGCAAAACAAACAATGGATGCCTGGGTGGCTTTTGCCCGTGACGGTAAGCCGGGTTGGGATGCCTACGATAAAGATAGTCGAGCGACGCAAATCTTTGGCGAAAACTGCCATGGCGAAAGTGCCCCCTATGAAATTGAACGCGAGGCATGGGCCGAGGTGCCAGATGCCTTCCTCGGTTCTCTTTAATTTTTTAGGTTAATTTTTCAGGTTGGTTTTTCAGGTTAATCTATCAGGGCTGGAGCAGCCCGAACGTTTTTTATGGTTAAAATTGGCAGGGGGCATTGGCAAGAGTACTGCCAATGCCCCCTGTTTTACCTTAATGGCTTAGTGTGCCCGTTTCTTTTCGGTTTCTTCTTTTTCTTCCTGGCGTGCACCCGACAGCATACCGGCTGCACCGTGGTTGCCCTCGTGGCAGGCGTACTCAAATAACTGGCTGTCACTGGCCTTTAGAGGAATGGCAACGGTGAAGGGTTTGGTGAAGGTGCTGGGATCCGTCACTGTGTATTCGTAAATAATGGTCGAGTCATTGGTGCGGGTGAAGCGTTCGATCAGGGTGAAGTTTTCGCCGGTGCCAACAACTCCATTCATTGAAGGGTCGACCAGATTGATGGGCATTTGGAAGGTGGGGGTTTTGCCGGTGAAATTTGTCGTTTCAACGACCAGGGTGTCACCCTCCCAGTGGCCTCGTGAATCACCGGTCCACTTGGTCATTTCTGCCGGTAAGTGTGAGCTGCCATCAATGGGCACAATGCGCGCATCGTGAATCATTTCAGTGAAGATCACTACGTTCTTGGGTGTTTGTATGATGCGCAGATTGTTGTTGTAGGCGCTGGGTGTCAGAGGCGGACCAGCGTTAAAGCTCAGCAGGCAGCGCTCAGACAGACCGAGGGCCTCAGGGCCGACTGGGCGGAAACCCGCCAAGCCAATGGAGAGGATGTCGCGCACCGGATAGTTGCGTAAGTGATTTTGCTTCATGCGCGCTACGGCTTCCTTGGTCAGGGCGGGCAGGCGTCCATTTTTTGGGTCGACAATCAGCGAGGTTCTTCTGTCGTCGTTCATCGAGGAGCCGTAGTCAAACCAGAAGTTATTGTAGGCACCTTCGACATCGGTATTGGTATCAGCGACATCACCCTCGTCTCTGCCCTTGTCAACATCGAGCGCATCAATCGTCTGAGATTTGAAAGCGGCTTGTTCCTCCTCGGTAAATACGGCTTGATTGCCCAGCTCTTTGGGGCGTTCGAGGGGTGTCAAGGTGCGGAAATCCCAAACGCCCTGAAGGTCGGGTTGGCCCAGAGAGTTGCGAGGCGCGGTATAGTCGGCGCTTTTGGCAGCAGCAGGTTTGCTATCAGAAAAAGCGGCTATAGAAAAAACAAAGACAGCCATAAGGCTTGCTTTGGGAAGATGTTTAAGGGTTTGCAACATGCTGCACTCCAGTCGATAGGTTTTTTTAGTCCCGTGTAAATTACCATAATCTACGCGGCTGAGGCCATGTTTAGATGATAGCCAGGGAATATTCATTGTCGATTGACTGAAAGGCCAATAGACGCTCGTGGGCAATTAAGGGGGCTGTGCACCGGTATTTGAATCACCTCTCCATCTATAATCTAATAGCAGGCAACGCACCCGCTCGGCATAGTAGTCTTTAGAAGGTGTTGACGATGTCAGTAAATACCGGTATGTTGCGCCGCTCGGGATGTCCCACCCTTTTAGATGGCTGCATCCCTCCAGGCAGGGGAGCGTAATCAGCGCTCGCTGGTCATCTACAGAGAAGACCGTGTTTACCCACACGATCTTACGGCAGTCTAAACCACGCTTTGCGGAGACTGCGGTTGTTATTGCAAACCTACTGTAATGTCACAGCGTTAGTGCATCGTCCTCCTGAATAATTGCTGTTTTTTTTTGAGGGTTTGCGTTGTGGAGCTACTTTCCGGTGGTGAAATTCTTATTCGGGCATTGACTGATGCCAAGGTTAAGCATCTGTGGGGTTACCCCGGTGGTGCGGCCTTGCATATTTACGATGCTATTTTCCGTCAAGACAATCTTGATCATATTCTTATGCGTCACGAGCAGGCTGCCGTGCATGCTGCAGATGCTTACGCTCGTGCCACGGGTGAGGTGGGTGCTGCGCTGGTAACCTCTGGCCCCGGCGCGACGAATGCCATTACCGGTATTGCCACGGCGTATATGGACTCCATCCCGATGGTGGTGATCTCAGCCCAGGTACCCCAGGAAAAAATCGGTGAGGATGCCTTCCAGGAAATTGACATGATTGGAGTGAGCCGTCCGACGGTGAAGCACAGTTACATGGTCAAGCGCCCGGAAGATATTGCCGAAACCATCGCTAAAGCGTTCTACATTGCCAGCACGGGTCGACCCGGTCCGGTGGTTGTCGATGTGCCTAAAGATGTCACCGACCCGAACAATAAAGTGGCCTATAGATTCCCCGAAAAGGTCAAGTTGCGCTCTTATCAGCCGACCACACGCGGCCACTCCGGGCAAATTAAACGCGCCGTTAATTTATTAATGTCGGCCAAGCGCCCGGTTATTTATAGTGGCGGCGGCGTGGTGCTGGGCAATGCCTCCGAGCAGTTGAGGGCTTTGGCGCGCCGACTGAATTACCCCGTTACCAATACGCTGATGGGCCTCGGTGCTTTTCCCGGTACGGACCGGCAGTTTGTCGGCATGCTCGGTATGCACGGTACCTTTGAAGCGAATACGGCAATGCACCATGCCGATGTAATTTTGGCCGTGGGTGCGCGTTTTGATGATCGTGTCACCAACGCGACCGATCGCTTTTGTCCCTCGGCAAAAATTATTCATATCGACGTTGATCCCTCGTCCATCGCCAAAACCGTACGCGCCGATATTCCCATCGTTGGCCCCTGCGATGTGGTGCTCAGCGATATGCTCGATCAAATTCAGCAGGCTGATTTGCAAACTGACGAGTCGGCAATCGGCGAGTGGTGGCAGCAAATTGATGAGTGGCGCAACCGCCACGGTATTTATACTGCGTCGCGTTATGAGCCTAGCGAGGGTGAGAATATTAAGCCCCAGGACGTGATTAAGACTTTGTATAAAGTGACAAAAGGCGAAGCACTGGTGTCATCGGACGTTGGTCAGCACCAAATGTTTGCCGCCCAATACTACTTGTTTGACAAGCCGCGCCAATGGCTCAACTCTGGCGGCCTCGGCACTATGGGCTTTGGTTTACCAGCGGCAATGGGCGCGCAAATGGCCTATCCCGATGCCACTGTGGCGTGTGTGACGGGAGAGGGCAGTATTCAGATGTGCATTCAGGAGCTGGCAGCCTGTACTCAGCATCAATTGCCGGTGAAAATTATTATCCTCAATAACCAGGCCCTGGGCATGGTTAAGCAGTGGCAGGATATGCAGTACGGCAGCCGTTATTCCCATGTGCTTTATGAGGATTCACTGCCCGATTTTGTCAAGTTGGCCGAGGCCTATGGCCACGTTGGCATGAAGGTTACCCATTACGACCAACTCGAAAGCAGTATGGAAGAGTGTTTTGCGTTGAAAGATCGCGTGGTAATTATGGATATTAGTGTCGATCAGCACGAGCACGTTTACCCCATGCACGTCGCGCCAGGTTCCATGCGTGATATGTGGTTGAGCAAAACGGAGCGTACATAATGAAACGTTTAATTTCCGTTTTACTGGAAAATGAGCCGGGTTCCCTGTCGCGGGTAGTGGGTTTGTTCTCGCAACGGGGCTACAATATCGATAGCTTGAGCGTGGCGCCAACCGAGGATACAACGCTCTCGCGTTTGACGCTGACCACCGTTGGCGATGACCACACTATTGAGCAAATTACCAAGCAGTTAAACAAGTTGATCGACGTGGTTAAAGTTATCGACTTGAGCGAAGGAATTCACATTGAACGCGAATTAATGCTGCTCAAAGTGAAGGCCAGTGGTGCTTCGCGTGCTGAAATTAAGCGTTGCGTCGATATATTTCGTGGTCAAATTGTCGATGTTGGTCCGAACACTTATGTGGTTCAAGTTATGGGCGAAAGCACTAAGCTCGATGCCTTTATTGAAGCACTGGGTGATGCCGTCATTCTTGAAGTAGTACGCACCGGCGTCTGTGGCTTGATGCGTGGTGAGAAGTCTTTAAAGATATAAATGTACAGTTTTAGCAGAGGTGCGCTTAAATTTTTCGATAAAGGGTTTTTAGATATAAGGCTTTTTAAATAAAGATTTTGAGTGCTTTTTGATTTTATTAATCAGTATTTATACGCAAGTGAAATGTACGAATCGTTCGTACGCATAATGAGGTGAAACATGCAGGTTTATTACGACAAAGATTGTGATCTTTCTATTATCCGCGGTAAAAAAGTGTCTATTATCGGTTACGGCTCGCAGGGTCACGCCCACGCTTTGAATCTGCGTGATTCGGGTGTTGAAAACGTAGTTGTCGGCCTGCGTAAAGGCTCTTCATCCTGGGCCAAAGCCGAAGGCGAAGGCCTGAAGGTTGCCGAAATTGCCGATGCCGTTAGCGGTGCCGACGTGGTGATGATTCTCACTCCGGATGAGCATCAAAAAGCGGTCTATTACACTGAAATCGAACCGAACCTGAAAGAGGGCGCTGCCCTGGCATTTGCCCACGGTTTGAATATTCACTTTGAATTGATTGAGCCCCGCGCTGACCTTGACGTGATCATGATCGCGCCTAAAGGCCCTGGTCACACCGTTCGTGGTACTTATGTTGAAGGCGGCGGCGTACCGACATTGATCGCTGTTTTCCAGAATGGCTCCGGTCAGGCCAAAGACGTGGCCATGTCTTATGCTTTGGCCAACGGTGG
>CAYWXW010000002.1:12519-47730 GCA_964462265.1 uncultured Porticoccaceae bacterium
TCGCTCGGGTATTATCGAAACTAACTTCCGCGAAGAAACTGAAACCGATCTCTTCGGTGAGCAAGCGGTACTGTGTGGCGGTGCAACAGCACTGGTACAGGCCGGCTTTGAGACACTGGTTGAGGCGGGTTACGCCCCTGAAATGGCTTACTTTGAGTGCCTGCACGAGCTGAAGCTGATTGTTGATTTGATGTATCAGGGCGGTATCGCCGACATGCGTTATTCAATCTCCAACACCGCTGAATACGGCGATTACAGCAGTGGCTCACGGGTTATTACCGACGAGACAAAGGCTGAGATGAAGCGCATCCTGACTGATATTCAGAACGGCAACTTCGTCAATGACTTCATGCTCGACAACCAGGCTGGCAACCCCAAGTTGAAAGCCCGCCGTCGTGCATCGACTGAGCATCCCATCGAAGAAGTGGGCGCCAAGCTGCGTGCCATGATGCCCTGGATTGGTGAGAGCAAGCTGGTTGATAAGTCACGCAACTAGTCGAAAGCATCCGCAGTTAAGGCTCTAGTTATTGAGCCTTAACTGTTAGATGATTTTTAATTAAGCGGTAAGCCTTGGCTTGCCGCTTTTTTATTGCCAAAAATGTATGATGGCGACGGAATCTTCACCTTGGTGGCCCGCCGACTGGGCCGCGATTTATTTGCAAGCTTTTGACGTGGGAGTGTGTACGGGCAATGTCTGATACTCAGGATTCAGCTAACGATGAGACACCAGGCTCGGGTGTCTCAACAAGCCACGATAATGACGAGGAGAGCTCTGTGAAGGTGCTCGTCAACGCTTTGCTGGAGCCGGCCGAAGAATTGGAGAGAGAAGAGGCTGATTTACACGCTCAGCGAAAGGCGCCTCGCCACCGAGGCATTTATCTGCTGCCCAATCTTGTCACCACCGTCGCTCTATTTAGTGGCTTTTACGCCATCCTCGCCTCAATGGACGGCAAGTTTGAAGCGGCGGCCATCGCCATTTTTGTCGCCATGGTTTTTGATGGTCTCGACGGTCGCATTGCGCGCATGACCAATACCCAGAGTGACTTCGGTGTTGAGTACGACAGCCTCTCCGACATGGTGTCCTTTGGTGTGGCACCGGCAGTGGTGTGCTACAGCTGGATGTTGTCTGATCTGGGTAAAGTCGGCTGGGCAGCGGCCTTCCTCTATGTCTCCTGCGCCGCGCTGCGTCTTGCGCGTTTTAATGTGGCGGTCGAATCAGCTGACTCGCGTTATTTTGTCGGTCTTGCCAGCCCCTCTGCGGCGGCCCTCGTGGCTGGCGTGGTTTGGGTTGGTCACGATGTTGAGCCGAGCACTACGGTCGCCATCCTCGCCTTTTTGGTAACGGCAGGGGCAGGTTTACTGATGGTGGTGAATTGCCGTTACCACAGTCTGAAAGGCTTTGATTTTAAGGCCCATGTGCCCTTTGTGACATTTTTAGCGATGGTGGTGGGTATGGTCATTGTGACGATTGATCCGCCCAGAGTGTTGTTGTCGTTAGCTCTGGCTTACGCCCTTTCTGGCCCGCTGTTTTGGCTGTGGATTAAATTCTTTCGCAAAAGCGCTTAATACACAGGGTAAATCGTTCACGGTTTTTAGCGGGTTTTCATACGGACAGTTGGAGAGAACGGGCGGTTGGCGAGAGCTGGCTTTTTGGCAAAGGGCTTGGCAGTCGTCTAAAAATTTGTCAGAATACAACTTCTGATTTTGCCGTTTATTTTGAATGTAAGCGGCCCTGTAGCAAAGGCAGTAATGATAGATAAACGCGCTATAAACAACGGTTCTTCGCAAGGCTTGCAACAAGCTTCGCGTGCCGCTGCCTGCCTGCTACGTCTTCTCCTGCCCTGAGGGGCATCTACGATATACCTCATTTGTTTTGCATCCTTCTCTCTAAGAGAGGAAAATCTTGTTTTATATTTTTGCCCGCCGTGTTGCGGGAGTTGATGGAGTATTGTCATGGGCAGTGAACGTTTAATTATTTTTGATACAACCTTGCGCGACGGTGAACAAAGCCCCGGTGCCGCGATGACTAAAGAAGAAAAACTGCGTATTGCCAGATCCCTGGAAAAGCTCGGTGTCGATGTGATCGAAGCCGGCTTTGCCATTTCTAGCGAGGGTGATTTCGCAGCAGTAAAGAGCATTGCCGATACCATTAAAGACTGCACCGTGTGTAGTCTGGCGCGCACCACCCACGGCGATATAGAGCGCGCCGCCGAGGCCCTCAAAAATGCAGTGGCACCGCGTATTCACACCTTTATTGCCACCTCGCCGATTCACATGGAATTCAAGCTGCAGATGAATCCTGAAGAGGTTCTTGAGCAGGCCATTGGTGCGGTAAAAATAGCGCGTAATTTTGTCGATGATGTTGAATTCTCTCTCGAAGATGGTAGCCGCACTGAGTTCGATTATATGTGTCGTGTCGTCGAGTCGGTAATTGATGCCGGTGCCCGCACCATTAATATTCCCGACACAGTCGGCTATGGCTCGCCCGATGAATACGGCGAGATGATTGGCCGCGTGATCGCCAATGTGCCCAATGCCGACAAGGCTATCTTTTCAGTGCACTGCCACAATGACCTCGGTCTGGCGGTTGCCAATTCGCTGTCTGCCGTACTGCACGGTGCACGACAGGTTGAATGTACGATCAATGGTCTCGGCGAGAGAGCGGGTAATGCCTCGCTGGAAGAAATCGTTATGGCTCTGCGCACGCGCAAAGATATTTACAAGCTCGATACGCGTATTAATACCGAGCAAATCGTGCCGGTTTCTCGCCTCGTGTCGACCATTACTGGCTTCCCGGTGCAGCCGAACAAAGCCGTCGTCGGTGCTAATGCCTTTGCCCACGAGTCAGGTATTCATCAGGACGGCGTACTCAAGTTTCGCGAAACTTACGAAATCATGAAAGCCGAAGATGTGGGTTGGAACACCAATCGTTTAGTGCTCGGTAAACTGTCTGGCCGCGCTGCGTTTTCTGCGCGCATGGAAGACCTGGGTATTACCTTTGATAACAAGGCTGAAATGAACACCGCCTTTTTACGCTTCAAAGATTTAGCGGATAAAAAGCGCGATATTTATGACGAAGACCTGCAGGCTCTGGTCTCCGATGTGCAGATGGGTGAAGCTGAAGAGAATTATCAATTGGTGTCGATGGATGTTGCCACTAAAACGGGTCGCCCTCCCCAGGCTGAGTTAGTGCTGCGCACACAGGGCCAGGATCACACCGTTGAATCCGATGGCAGCGGGCCGGTTGATGCGGTTTTTAAAGCCATTGAAAAGCTCATCCACAGCGGTACGGAACTGAAGCTTTACTCGGTCAATGCCATCACTAACGGCACGGACTCCCAGGGCGAGGTTACGGTTCGCCTGGCTAAAGAGGGACGCATCGTCAATGGTCAGGGTGCAGACACCGATATTCTGGTTGCCAGCGCCAAGGCCTACCTCAATGCGGCCAATATTATGGGTGACCCCGACCGAGTTCATCCGCAGCTGGATGGCGTTTAGGCGAGTCGTCGCGCTCGTATTGATGTGAATGAGTCCAAATGACTGAGCAAAGAGACTGGTACTTGTCGATGCTGGGTATCAACCAGTATCGACAACACCTGCCCGGTGAGCCTGTATTTAACGCCGGGGCCAGTCAAGCCACTGCTAAGGCTTTACCGGCTGGTAGTGGTGGGGTGTCTAATGCGGAGCTTAGCTCCACCGCCAGCCCTGGTGGGCCAGTTAGCGCTAGTGCATTAATTAGCTCGCTGGCGGGCCTTCGAGAAACCCTGCAGGGCGAGCCAGCAGCTATTCCAGCGGAATTAAAAAAGCCTGTAGAGGTTGTGGCAGAAATTAGCAAAAGCGTGCCGCTTGAAGTGTCAGAGAACAGCCCGACGCCAACCATTCAGCAAGATAAGCAGCCGGGTAGTCCAGCGAAGACCCCAGAGCAAATCCCAGAACAGATTGTAGAGCAAGAGAACATCAGTTTTACCCTGGCCTGCTGGCAAGTCAGTGATGAGGTGTTAGTAATTAACGGCTTTGCTCACGGTGAGCGGGCCAATAGAACACAGCTTGAACTTCTCGCCAACATGTTGCGCGCCATCGGCCAGCTTTCCGTAAATTTGCCTGCTGCTGAACTGATTGAATGGCCCCCTAGTCTCAAACCCAGCCCCGGTGCTGAAAGTACCTTGGCGGGCGCGAAAACCCAGTTGTCGATGTTCCTGCTCGGTCGCCAGCAAGTGCGCCCCTATCGTTGCTTACTGGCGATGGGTGATGAATGTGCGCGACTATTAGCGAAAGATGATGGCGCCAGCCCTTCTGAGGCGGACTCAGCAGAAATACTTTTTATTCCCTCTCTGCAAACCATGCTCGCCGAGCCGCTTTGTAAGCGAGAGGTTTGGCAGGCATTGCGTCACTTGCGCGGCGCTTGATCGCACTATGTCTGATAACACGTGTCCGATATAGCATGCCCGATAACACCGTGCCAGATAGCACTGGGATAGCCATTAAAGCGGGCTTTACGCTGCGCCCAGCCACTGCCGATGATATCGCCGGGCTGGTTAAAATCGAAAGTGACGTCACCCCCTTCCCCTGGAATGCAAAACAGTTTGCCGAAAGCCTACACAACCACCGCAGCTATGTACTGTGTAAAGGCAATCGGCTGGTGGGCTTTCTCATCTTCAATCAAGTGGTCGATGAAGCTGAACTGCTCAATATTGCCGTTAAAAACAGTTTTCAGGGAGAGGGCCTGGGTGCCTGTCTGCTCGATTATTGTCTCGCGGAAGTGTCAGTCTCGGCAGTGAGCTTATTTCTTGAGGTCAGAGTCAGTAATTTCCCCGCTATCGCTTTGTATGAGGGTAGGGGCTTTCGCCATGTCGGCGAGCGCAAAGCCTATTATCACGGCGAGAGTGGGCGAGAGGACGCATTGATCATGCGCTGTGATCTATCCCTGAGCTGAGTAGTAGTGCAAGCCTCATCTATCTTGACGGGCATCAATAAGCTTCTATGAGACTGACGTATACTCCTTGTCTGAAAATTATTAATTAGGGGGAGAAGAGCATGTCCGGAGAATCCGTTTATGCGAATAAAATTGTCGAACAAGCCTGGCAAGACGCCACTAACAAAAGCGAAATGGACAGCGATGCCATGGGCCGCGCCATTATCCAGGCCGTGGTCGAACGCTACCTGAAATATCGCACCATTGGCGATGTCGGCCAGGAACTTGAATACCTGGTTGAATCGATGGATGACGATGAACCTGTGGTGACGCGAGGCTGCTAATTACGGTTTTCTCTCGCCATAGTCAACGCGCCTACGGTAGGGTAGATGCTTCGTAAAAATTGCCTTTGCCGCCTATTTTGTGTAGAGTGGCCGCCGCTTCCACAGGCAGGGCTTGGCATTTGGTAAATGCCCAAACACTGTAGTTGAAAGTAATACGGTGAGGTGTCCGAGTGGCCGAAGGAGCACGCCTGGAAAGTGTGTATATCGCAAGGTATCGAGGGTTCGAATCCCTCCCTCACCGCCATAAATATAAAGTCCCCGTAGGGGCTTTTTTTTTGCCTTTAAAAAGTTTAGAAAAGCTGTAGGTTTGGCAAGGTTACTGGGGATGATTTCTACCGAGATTCTCTTATTGCACAAAACCTCGTGCTAAGTACAGGTATCTATACTCTTAATAGTTCATCTTATTCGACCGTACTGCCACACCATTTCACCGGCATTTGTTCTGACTGTTCGATTGACAAGTGTTCGCCAAAGTCCTGTGTGCTGGGCTAAATGTCACAGAAAAAAGCCGTATCTAAATCAATCACTTTGCAATCAAGTTCGCCTATTCTTTAGATAGCTTCTATTCTTGGAACTATGGGTTGGGGGAGTTCTTCTGAGCAGATTTTAATATGGTTAAAAATGATGATCTTTGGGTTGAACATGAGGCTGAAGGGGCTATTTTTGCCACTGCAGTGCACGCGGGTCATGAAGTCCGTCGCGAGCTGCTACCGATTTTAGCTCTGGATGTTATGGAGCGTTCGAGAGAAGAAGACCCCTATACTGACTACTGGGTTAAGGTTGCACCGAGCTGGTTGGTGCCAAAGCGCTCTCGCTTTGAGGTCGATTTAAACCGCCCTCGCGACGAATCGGTCTATCTGACCCCAGAGGTGGCTTGGGGCTTACACGTCTGGAAACAAGCCCCTGAAAGCCAACTAGTAGAAAAAAGCCTGGCCGAATACGACGCCTTTTATGGTGAGCTGGCGAAACTACTTAAACGTATCGCGGAGCATCATCATCGGTTTGTGGTTTTTGATCTGCATGCCTATAACTACCGTCGTCAGGGGGCCGATGCCTTGCCAGCCGATCCGGCTTTGAACCCCGATATTAATATTGGTACTGGCTCCCTAGATCGGGCTCGGTGGGGAGGGCTAGTTGACAGGTTTGCGGAGGATCTTGAAGCCTTTGATTTTTTCGGTCGACACCTTGATGTACGAGAGAATGTGAAATTTAAGGGGCGACAACTGGCCGAGTGGATTCACGAAAATTTTACCGAGTCTGCCTGTGTGCTCTCAATCGAATTCAAAAAGTTTTACATGGATGAGTGGACTGGAGTTGGTGAGGTCGAACAAATTGAGGGGATTCGAGAGGCCTTGCAGTCGACCCTGCCCGGTATTCTGGAAGAGCTGGAGAAAGTCTCATGAGGGACGCAGGCATTCAAAAAGAGGAGGGGCTGAGCAACGACAAGTTAAGCGAGGAAATCCGCCAGGCGATAGCCACTAATGTACCACTCAGGAAAAAGCTACCCGGCGGCGGTCGTTTGCACATTGATCGGCAATTGCCTTTTATCTGCGTGTTTCGAAGGCCTGTGCAGCGAGAACAACTAGCGGCAACTGAGCGTTTGTTGTTGGGCAGCCCGTCTTACCTGCTGTTGGATGGAGGCCCGGAGAACGACAAGCAGGCAGCGGCCTTGTTGCAGACTATTCTTGAGAGCCTGGGTCAATATTTTGATCAGCTTTGCCTGCTTGAACTTTGGGCTTCTGCACTCGACGAGAGCCACTCACTACAGCCCCATTTTGACATTTTGGCACCTTTGACACAGACGCCCGTCAGATTTCTGGAGGAACTTGAAAATGCGCTGCTACACATTAGTGTGGAGCATATCAATGCCAAAATTGCAGTGAGTTATACCGAACAGATTAACCCTGCTGAATTAAAACCACTACTGACACTTGAGCAACTGGCAGTATTAAACTGCATTCCCGTTGGCCTTGTGGTCAAGCCGATTTACCTGGACCCTGAGACGGGCGAGGTTTTACCTTTCCAGCTGGATGAGTTGCATCATGGTTTGAATCGAGCGCTGAAAAGAGGCTTCTTTTCTTTTATTCATGAGCATACCCAGGAGCGACCCAGTCATTTTCACGAACTGGGGCGCAGGGCAATGACGGAGGCGGTGTGGGAAACGGATCGTCAACTGGCGGAGATCAGTAATAGTTTTGATTTGTTGTTATACGTGTCGCCAGTTAACAGTAGTGCCGCGTGGCGGCAATTTAAAAAACAGGGCTTTGGGCGCGAGGTACCCTTCCTTTATCGTGCGCGAAATGTGAATCCCTCTCTGCTTAAGCGGGCATTGTTTCAAATTCCCATTGAGGAGATTGAAGACCCGACACTGGCACATATCTTTGCCGAAAAACGCAATGAACTGGACCGCCAGATTACACTGCTGGCAGACCGGAATACTGAACGTTTTTTACTCGGCAGTCGGCAAATTTATGGGGATGTCGAGCCAGAGTTGCTGAAGCAGGCAACATTTCTGCTCGACACTATTCCACCTTCAGAGCCCCAGCCAAAAGGTGGTTATCTTGACGCAAAGCAGATCGCCGAGTGTGCAGATAGAGAGTTAGATAAATACCGCGACCAGGATCCCACCTTAAAATCCGAGGTTGCTGTGCGCAATGATGTGCCGGGGATACTGGTTTCCCAGGGCAATCTTTTTATTGGCAAGGATGCCAGCGTCCATGAATCCCGTCTCAGTGCGCTTCTCAACCACGAAGTGGGGACACATATTGTTACTCACCACAACGGCCATCAACAGCCCTTTCAGGAACTCTATGTCGGCATGGCGGGCTACGAAGCATTGCAGGAGGGGCTGGCTGTGTTGTCGGAATACCTGGTCGGCGGACTGCAGGCCAGTCGTCTGCGGCTATTAGCGGCCCGAGTACTGGCAGTACACCTGATCACCTCCGGCGCAAGCTTTGTCGAATGCTTTCGCACTCTCTATAAAGAGCAGGGCTTCCAGCCTCATGCTGCATTTAATATCACTATGCGGGTATTCAGGGGTGGTGGTTACACCAAAGATCTCGTCTATTTGCGTGGCCTCGACCAGTTGCTGCAGAAACTGGCAGACGGTTATACCATTGAGTCTCTGTACCTAGGTAAAATTTCCCACCAACATCTTGATTTTATTGAAGAGCTACAGTGGCGACAGATACTGAAACCTGCGGCATTAATGCCAGCCTATCTACAGAGCAAAGATGCGCAACCACGCCTGGAGGCTCTGCGTAAGGGCCTGTCGGTCAGCGAATTAATCAAGGGATAAAGTGATGAAAATTGGTTTTGTTGTCAACGATATCGATACTGAATATGGCGGCTTTACAAGCACTTTACTGGCTAGAGCCGCCTGTCGCCTGGGTCATGAGGTCTATTTTATGGGCATCGGTGATTTTTCTCTGCGCTCAGATGATCTGCCCTATGCGCTGGCCCGCACCGTTGCCCAACGGGAATATGAAACAGGCGATGATTTTCTCAATCAGCTCAGAGACAAGCGTATTCCGGCGCAGCGTATTTGTCTGAGTACGCTGGATGTTTTGTTGCTGCGCAACGATGCCAATCAAGATGCACTCGATCGCCCCTGGGCTCGTATGGCAGGTATCAACTTTGGTTTTCTTGCCCAGCGCGCCGGTGTATTGGTGCTCAACAAGCCTGAAACGTTGGCTCGTTCACTGACCAAACTTTATCTGCAGTATTTTCCTGAATCTATTAGACCAGAAACGCTAATTACCCGTAATCAAAGCGAGGCCCTGGATTATATTCAGTCCAAGGATGGCTTCGCCGTTCTCAAGCCATTGTTTGGCTCGGGGGGCAGAAGTGTGTTTTTGGTGCGGCCCAGTGATCGACCTAACCTGCACCAGATGATGGATACTATTTGTCGTGAAGAGGGCTATATGATCGTTCAGGAATATTTGCCTAAAGCCGTCCACGGGGATATGAGATTGTTTATGGTGGACGGCCAGATCCTGGAAGTCGATGGTGAGATAGCGGCCATTCAACGCATCCCGGACGCTAAAATGGGTGATATGCGCAGTAATATGACGGCGGGTGGTACCTCACACAAAGTACAGGTCGGTGAGCAAACGAGGCACATTGCAGAGCTTGTTGGGCCCAAATTAAGGGACGATGGTGTGTTTCTTGCGGGCCTCGATATTGTCGGTGACAAAGTGATGGAAATTAATATCTTAAGCCCCGGCGGTATGCTCAGCGCAGAAAGGTTTGGTGGCGTCTCTTTTAGCGAAAAAGTGATTCGCCTGCTAGAGCAAAAAGTTCTGCAAGCCAATACATAAATCATCTTGAATTCCTGCGCACAGACGCTGAAGTAATCCTTCATTAACGAAAATCGTTTTCAATGCGAAAGTTTTATTGGCATCCCTGCTTCTGATCTTTTGTTGATCCCTGTCAATTCATTGAATAGCAATATTGAGGGCTTAAGCTACACTCTTGACGCTGCTTTATTTTATTGCAGACAAATACACCAGGAGAATGAAATGGCTGATAAAAAGACCAAGGATGTAGACCTTAAGAAAAATGGTGACGCTGAAAAAGGGGAAGCGACACGTGCACTGAGCCCCTTTGAAGAAATGGATCATATCGCTGCGCATTTTTTCCCGCACCGCTGGATGCGGCCTTTTCGCACTGATTGGCCCTCGTTGCCCGAGATGGGTGGTCTATTTGAAGGGAAAATCCCAAAAGTTGATATCATTGAGCGCGACGACGAAGTGCTTGTTCGGGCGGAAGTACCGGGTGTGGACAAAAAGGATCTGGATGTATCAGTTACCGATAATTCTGTTTCCATTAGTGGCAGTACGAGTCACGAAGAGAAGGAGGAAAAAGGTGACTATTATCGCAGCGAGATTTCTCGCGGCAGCTTTTCACGGGTGGTAGCACTGCCCAGCGATGTCGATAGTGATAAGACGACGTCTAAATTCAAGGACGGTGTGCTGGAACTAACTATCCCCAAGGTTAAAAAGGCCAAAAGAAAGAAAATTGCCATTACTTAATTGTCTGGGCTTCTATCACCTTAAAAATCACTCCGTGAATTGACGATAATTTCGATTCGCGTGTTCACGTAGTGATGGGTGCAGCCCTAAAAAATGGCGAGATGACTTTCTTACATATCCTGATAAATTTCTCTTAAGTGGAGGTAGTGCGATGAATCTGCAAAAGCTCAATCCCTGGAACTGGTTTAAACATGAAGAAAGTGGCAAAGGAGGTGATCACCAGATTCCGGTCACGCGGGCTGAGGCGGGTGTTGTCGCGGCCCCGGCATCTTATCCAATTGCACTGTCACGGCTTCACCGCGAAATGGATCAACTCTTCGATGATGTGTTTAATGGCTTTGGTATGCCGTCCATACAATCCGGCTTCGCTTCCCCACCCGCCTATCTGCAGAGTGCTGGCGCAACCAATGGCTACTGGCCTCTGATCGACGTATCGGGTGATGAAAAAAGCTATGAGATTGCATTAGACGTGCCAGGCCTGTCTGAAGCGGATTTGTCTATCGAGCTTAAGGGCGATGCCCTGATCATAAAAGGCGAAAAGGAAGAAAGCAGTGAGCACAAGGACAAACAGTTCTATCGCGTAGAGCGCAGCTACGGATCTTTTCAAAGAACCTTGTCCCTACCGGATGATGCTGACACCGATGCTATCAAGGCCAGTCTCAATAAGGGCGTACTCAGCCTGACTATTCCACGTCGAGAAGCCGCAGATGAGGATGTTAAGAGCATCTCTATCAACTCCTAACCCAGCAAGCGCCTGGCCGCTCCACAAGGTCAGGCTCCACTTGCAAAGCCATTGATCTGTACCAAAGGTTTTTAAGCGCTTCGCTTAGGTGCGCTCAGCATGCCAGACTCCTGGCAACAGGAATTCGTTATGACTACATTTGAAGTCTTAAGGCAGCACATGGTCGAGCACCAACTGGCTGCGCGTGGTCTGAGTGATCAACTTGTTCTCGATGCAGTCGCCTCGGTACCACGTGAGGAGTTCATACCTACCGATCTGGTTGAATTTGCTTACCGCGACTCACCTTTACCGATTGCCGCGAGCCAGACAATTTCCCAGCCCTACATTGTGGCGCTGATGACAGCTGCACTCGAGCTAAAGTCGAGTGACCGCGTGCTGGAAGTAGGTACGGGCTCCGGCTACGCTGCAGCGGTACTCGCCGAAATTGCTGACGATGTGTTTACCATCGAGCGACATAAAATCCTCGCCGATACGGCACGCGGACGTCTTGAAAACCTTGGCTATAAAAATATTCAGGTGTTGTATGGCGATGGCACTTTGGGCTGGCCGGAACATGCCCCTTTCGATGCCATTATTGTCGCGGCTGGTGGGCCAGAGGTGCCCGCAAACCTCAAACAACAATTGGCTATCGGTGGGCGTTTGGTCATACCGGTTGGCACTACCTTGCAAACACAAAAACTCATTCGTGTGAGGCGTATTAGCGAACATGAATTCGAAGAAGACGACCTGGGTGGTGTTCGCTTCGTGCCGCTGATCGGCGCTGCGGGTTGGGAGGATGAAGGTGCTGCTAAACCCACCGATGAAAAAGTCGAATTAACGTTGCCCGAGTTAATTTATCAATCGAGTGAACATTTTGCCCGTATTGACAGAGTAAAGCTGGATAATTTACTGGAGCGCATTGGCGATAGTCGCGTGGTATTGCTGGGCGAAGCCTCCCATGGCACGGCCGAGTTTTACGAAATGCGTGCGCGTATTACCGAGGAATTAATTGAGAAAAAAGGCTTTACTATTATCGCAGCTGAGGCCGACTGGCCAGATGCTGCACATCTTGATCACTATATTCACGGTACCGAACCAGACCCTCTACTGGAGAGTAAGCCCTTTTCCCGTTTCCCGACCTGGATGTGGGCCAATCATTCGGTGCTGGAATTTAGTCACTGGCTAAAAGCATACAATGAAAAAATTAGTTCTCCTGACAAGCAGGTGGGCTTTTATGGCCTGGATCTGTATAGCCTGTTTAGTTCAATAGAAGCGGTGCTGAGCTACCTGGAAAAGGTAGACCCTGAAACCGCAGAAGTGGCCCGTGTGCGCTATGGCTGCCTGATGCCCTGGGCCAGTGACCCGGGCATGTATGGCCGGGTGACGCTGACCAAACAATACCGCGAATGCGAGCAAGAGGTGGTCGCTGCCCTGCAGGATCTGTTGCGCAAACGCATGGAATATTCAATGGCAGATGGCGAGCAGTTCTTCAATGCTGAGCAAAATGCCCGTCTGGTCACCAATGCAGAGCGTTATTACCGCACTATGTACTACGCTGAAAATAATTCATGGAATCAGCGTGATCAGCATATGTTTGACACTTTGCAGTCCGTTCTCGCTTTTAGAGGGCCGCAATCGAAAGCGGTAATCTGGGCCCATAACTCTCATGTTGGCGATGCCCGTGCCACGCAAATGAGTGCTCGTGGTGAATTAAATATTGGTCAACTTGCGCGTCAGGCCTACGGTGACAAGGCTTATAACATCGGTTTTGGTACGGATCATGGCACCGTTGCCGCCGCCTCGGAATGGGGTGGGCCGATGGAAATAAAACAGGTGAAGCCATCGCATATCGATAGTTACGAGCGTGTTTGTCATGAGGTCAGTACCGATAACTTTCTTTTGCCCTTGCGCCAACCACTGCGGGAAATAACCCGTAAACAATTGCTTGCCGAACGTCTGGAGCGGGCAATCGGTGTTATTTATCGGCCCGAGACCGAGTTACAAAGTCACTACTTTTATGCCTCGCTGCCCAATCAGTTTGATGAATATATCTGGTTTGATGAAACCCGAGCGGTTGATCCATTAACCAAGGTAACAATGAAAGGCATGCCAGATACTTTCCCCTTTGGTCTTTAATTTATTTGCCATTAAAGCGGTGTTGATGGGGATGTTGAAATACGGGGTTTAGTCTTATGCAACAGAGTATCAGTGCGCAGTCCATTATGGATGACTATGCCGCTTCTACAGGACTGAGCGATGCCTCGAGGGAGCCGCGACGTTATCTTTGGACCGATGCTTTTGCTGTTTGTAATTATCTACAACTCTATACTCAAACGGGTGAACAAAGGTTTTTGCAGCTCGCTCTGGATCTGGTTGCTCAGGTTCATTTGACTCTGGGGCAGCATCGTAAGGATAGTCTGTACAGCGGTTGGCTCAGTGGTCTTAAGGGAGAACAGGCAGCGCAGCATCCCACCCGGGGAGGTTTAAGAATTGGCAAACAACTGGATGAGCGACAGCCCGGCGAGCCCGTCGACGAGGCCCTGGAGTGGAATCGGGAGGGCCAATACTTTCATTATCTGACGAAGTGGATGCATGCCCTCAATCGCGTCAGTCAGGTGACGGGTGAAGACCGTTATAACCAGTGGGCATTGGAACTTGCCAGAGTGGCCCATACCGCGTTTACCTACACGCCGGTAAGGGGTGCTGCTAAGCGCATGTACTGGAAAATGAGTGTTGATCTCTCTCGACCCCTGGTGCCTTCAATGGGTCAGCACGACCCCCTGGATGGTTTGATTACCTACTGGCAACTGCAGGCCACGGCGCAAGATTTTGCCACAAGGCCGTCTGCTCTCAGTCTGGACACGGAAATTGCCGAGTTGCTTGTCATGTGTACGGGCCAGAACTGGGCTAGCGATGATCCGCTGGGCATTGGTGGACTGCTCGGCGATGCTTACAAGCTGGTGCAGTTGATCGCTGCTTATAAACTGGGTCAAACAGTTTTACTTGAAACCTTATTGGGTAATATTCAAAGCAGCCTAGAATCATTTACCAGACATGATTCCCTAAACCATCCGGCTGAATACCGCCTGGCATTTCGTGAGCTGGGGCTGACTATAGGGCTTCATGCAATTCATAGAATGCAAAATAAAATTACACAACAAGCCGAGCACTTTACCAGGGCCAGGCAATTGCTCGCTGCCCTCGACAGGCTCTCGAGCTTTTGTCATCTTCAGCAGGCGATTGAAAGCTTCTGGTTAGCGGCGGATCACCAGTCCGCTAAAAGCTGGCGAGATCACCTCGATATTAACAGTGTTATGTTGGCGACAAGTTTGGCGCCTGATGGGTACTTGCAATTATAAAAAGTATTTTTATTTGTCTATTTGTTTGTAAGTTTAATCATTAAGCTAAACCCTGTTTTAGATCAATGCAGCTAATGCGTATTAACTTATCTTTGATATTTCAATAGAAAGACTGGATTGACCAATGGAGAGTGAGATATGAGCGATGTTAAAAAACGTATCAATGAGATGCTAGATGAGCTTAAGCAAGAACGCGATGAGCTAAAGGTCAAGTTGCACCTGGCTAAACTAGAGGCCGGTGATGAATGGCACAAGATCGATGCCCAATTAGTGAAGCTAGAGGCCAAGGCGAAGGAGCTGGGTGGAGCGACGGCGGAGGCTTCACAGGATATAGGCACAGCGGCAAAATTGTTGGGTGTAGAAATTATGGATGGTTTGAAAAAAATTGGCCGACAATTTTAGAAAAGTTCTGGCCGCGTTATAAGAGTGACTGATTAGCTTCCCCTGCTCAGTTGCGGTGTCGAATTCAATAGAAGACTGCAGTGTTTATTGTTTTGGAGCGGCAAGGCTTTTCATAATAAATTTCTCCAATTCCACCAGGACTAAAACACTGGAGGCAACCAGTGTTGTGATGCCCCATATCCTCAATTCCAGCGCCTGCGTGCCGAACAGCAACTGCATCGGCTGTAGATAGGTAAAGCCAAGCTGGAAAACAAGCAGGGCGACGATGGCCAGTAACACCCAGGGGTTGCCCGATAGCCCTTGCCAGTTAATTACGGGCTCGCTGATATAGCGCGAATTAAACAAGTAGAAACACTCAAATAAAACCAGGGTATTTACCGCTACGGTACGGCCGTGTTCAATGCTGCTGCCCTGGGCCATATCCCAGAGAAATAGTCCGAAGGTGCCGGTCATTAAAATAGTGGCGACAAAAAATACGCGCCACAGTAAGAGGCGGGACAATATGGGCTGGTTGCGAGGACGGGGTAAGCGCTGCATCACGCCGCTTTCACCGGGCTCGAAGGACAAAGCCAGGGCCAGTGTGACGGTGGTGACCATGTTGACCCAGAGTATTTGCACCGGTGTCAGTGGCAAGTGTTGAAAACCAAAGGCAATGGCGGCGATGATAATTAATGCCTCGCCGCCACTGGTGGGCAGAATAAATAAAATAGCTTTGCGCAGGTTGTCGTACACGGTTCGCCCCTCTTCCACAGCCGCAACAATGGATGAGAAGTTGTCATCGACCAGCACCATTTCAGCGGCCTCTTTGGCGGCTTCGGTGCCCTTGTGGCCCATGGCTATGCCCACATCGGAGCGCTTTAGTGCCGGGGCATCGTTGACGCCATCGCCGGTCATTGCGACGATTAAGCCCTGCTCCTGTAGCAGTCGCACTAAACGTAGTTTATGTTCCGGACTGACGCGGGCATAGACGTCGACCTCACGCACTCGCTTGCGCAATTGCTCATCGTTCATGGCCTCAAGCTCCTGGCCGCTGAGCACCGCATCGGCATTGTGAAAGCCGAGTTGGCGGGCAATGGCGCTGGCTGTTGCTGCGTGGTCACCGGTGATCATTTTGACCTCGATACCAGCGCGATGACAGAGATGCAGTGATTCAATGGCTTCATCGCGAGGTGGATCGATCAAACCAAATAAACCGAGCAGAACCAGACCTTCTTCAAGGTCGCTAGCCCGTAGGCTTTGTTGCGCCGTAGCTGACTTGGTGGCAACGGCTAGGACCCGCTGCCCCTGGCTGGCCAGTGCTAAAATTTTGGCTTGCCAATAATCCCGATTAATGGGCTGGTCACCGTTGCTTTCACGTTGTAGCGGGCACAACTCCAGCAGTTTTTCCGGCGCGCCTTTAACGAAAACCAGAGCTGTCTGATCTGCGCCCCGATGCAAGGTGGCCATAAACTTATGTTCAGATTCAAAGGGAATGAGGTCGAGGCGGGGCAAGCGTTGATTTTCTGCACTGCGCGTTAGCCCGGCTTTAACGCCCGCCACCAATAGCGCGCCCTCCATGGGGTCGCCGTGTACTTGGCAAGTCTGGCCCTGGGGCGCAATACTGGCATCGTTACACAAGACGGCCGCTTGCAGGGCGCTGGCCAGTACGGGCTGGTCGGTGCTAACAATCGCCTTGTCCTCTAGCACGACATTGCCTTTGGGTTCGTAACCACTGCCCTCAAATTGATAGTCGGCAGTGGCGGTTACCAGGCTGCGTACTGTCATTTCATTGCGGGTCAGGGTGCCGGTCTTGTCAGCGCAAATTACCGATACCGCACCGAGGGTTTCCACGTCTGGCAGGCGTCGGATAATAGCCTTGTGCCGCACCATGCGTTGCACGCCAATTGCCAGGGTAATGGTCATGATGGCCGGGAGCCCCTCGGGAATAGCCGCCACTGACAAGCCAACCACAGCGAGAAACATATCGGTAATGGCATAGTCGCGAACCCAGACGCCGAACACGAAGGTGACAATGGCTATGAGAAAAATACCCAGGGTCAACCAGCGGCCAAACTCGCTCATTTGTCGTAGCAGGGGGGTCGATATCGACTCGACACTGGCGACCAGGGAGCTGATGTGGCCAATTTCAGTATTGCGCCCAGTGCTCACCACAATCCCTGCTCCCTGTCCTGTGGTGACCAAGGTGCCGCTGTAGGCCATGCAGAGGCGATCGCCCAGCACGCTGTTCTCAGCCACAGGCGCGATGGATTTTTCCACGGCAACAGATTCGCCAGTGAGTGCGGCCTCATCAAGGGCCAGGTTTTTACTGTGAATTAGCCGCATATCGGCGACGATTTTGTCGCCGGATTGCACCTGCACAATATCGCCCGGTACCAGGCCGCTGGCGGGGATGCTGGTGGGCGCGCCGTCGCGCAGCACCCGTGCCTGGGGTGAGAGCAATTGGCGAATTGCCCGCAGTGCATCGAAGGCCTTACCCTCCTGGATAAAACCAATCAGGGCGTTGGCCAGCACCACACCGAAAATAACACTGGCGTCGAGCCAGTGGCCCAACAGCGCCGTGACGCCACAGGCGAGTAATAAAACGTAAATCAGCACATTGCGAAACTGCTCCCCAAAGCGGCGCAGGGGGCCGTGAACCTTTGGCTCGGGGAGGGCGTTGGGACCATATTTCGTCAGTCGTTGATCGGCTGCAGTCGACGACAGGCCACGGCTGTTGCTTTCGAGTGCCGCCAGAACCTGTTCGCTATTTAAGCTGTGCCAAGGTTGACTATTGCTTCTCATATAAACCGACTACGTATCAATTTTGCCTTGTTGATGTACTGTTTTTTTGCTGGTTTTAGAGTGAAAAAACAAATGCTCAGCGTTAATCGGCACTGGCATAGTCGATATATTCTTACCCTGGAGATTTTATCTTTTTACCTTTTCCTGACGCTCTGGTTTTGCCCTGGTATCTCTTGAGTTGTTTTTACGCAGTGCCTTTTTCTCATTATCAAGACGCTGCTTTTCCAGTAATTCAGTCAGCTCTCTTTCTACCATCTCCGGCGTTTCAAGACTGATACGGCCGATAGTGGCATTGCGAAACTCATGGATAAGCCGTGTTGATATTTGCTCTAAATCAACGTGACCACCTGAGCGCAGACAGCCTCGTTGGTGGCCGAGGATTTCTAGTAGTTCAAGTTCGCTTTGCGGCAGGGAGTCCAGCTTGTAGCGGGTGCAGACAAATTCGCCGTAGTTTTCGAGTAAAAATTTGGCGGCGTAAAAGGCAATATCGGTATATTCCAGAGCGGTATCTTTGATCGCGCCGGTGATGGCGAGACGATAGCCGCTGTCGATATGTTCTATTTTTGGCCACAGCATGCCAGGCGTGTCGAATAGCACGACACCGTTGTGCAGGTTAATGCGCTGCTGACTTTTGGTCACCGCCGGTTCGTTGCCGGTTTTGGCGATAGTACGTCCGGCGAGACAATTAATAAGCGTGGATTTACCGACGTTTGGAATACCCATAATCAGACAGTTAATGGGGTGAACGCTATCGCGCTTGTCGGGTACCAGCTCTCGGCACAGGTCGAGCAGCAGGGGGCTCTTGTCACTTTTGTCCGTATCCAGCGCCAGGGTTTTTATCGCCGAGTCCTGCTCTAAATAGGTCTGCCACAGTGCGGTGGTTGCGGGGTCTGCCAGATCGCTTTTGTTGAGAATTTTGATACAGGGCTTAGTGCCCCGTAAATTTTCCAGCATTGGGTTCTGGCTGCTAAAGGGAATGCGTGCATCGACAACCTCAATCACCAGATCAATTTTGGGTAGGAGTTGTTTCAGCTCTTTACCGGCTTTGTGCATGTGGCCGGGATACCAGTTAATTCGCATGGGCAACCTGTGCTTAGAGGGTGGGGCAGCCGTGGCGGGGCCACGAAGCCTTGATTGGCTGGAGTGATTATAACAAGCCTGCTAACCTCTAAGGTTAATGTTGAGTAGATAATAATTAACCCCTTGAGGAGAATACCCGTGAAATTTGGACTTGCCTTTGCCACCGCTGGCCCTTTGGCCGACCCCGATTTATTTGAAACCCTGGTCACCACTGCCGAAGAGATCGGTATGGAATCGATTTGGGCGGTCGAGCACGTTGTTTTGCCTGTCGGTTTTCAGTCGAAATACCCCTATAACAAAGATGGCCGCTTTCCCGGTGGTGAGAAGTCGGCGATTCCCGACCCCATCGTTGCACTGTCGTACGCGGCGGGCATGACCAAAAATATTCGCCTGGCAACGGGCATTATGATCTTGCCCCAGCGCAATCCCCTGTATGTGGCCAAAGAGTGGGCTTCCCTCGATGTGTTATCACGGGGCAGGGCGATGATGGGCATTGGTATCGGCTGGCTGAAAGAAGAAATGGAAGTGGTGGGTGTGCCTTTTAAAGAGCGTGCCGCGCGCACGGAAGAGTCTGTGCAGGCAATACGCTCCCTGTGGCGCGATGAGCCAGAGGCCTTCAATGGCAAGTATTTCAATTGGGAGCCTCTGCACTCCAACCCCAAACCGGTACAAAAACCGGGTGTGCCGATTATTGTTGGCGGCAATGTCGAAGGTGCTGCACGCCGTGCCGCCCGTGTTGGCGATGGCTTTTATCCCGCTTCAGGCAGCCTTAAAACACTGCCGGGCCTGCTCGATGCCATGCGTGACGAATGTGCCAAAATTGGTCGTGACCCCAGCGAAATTGAACTGACAACGGCGGCTGGCGCCCTCGACCCGGGTCGCGTACGTCAGTACGAAGATATTGGTGCCTCGCGGCTGATGATCAACCCACCGGCCTACGATGCCGAGGGCATTAAGCGCGGGCTCAATGAGTTTGCCGAGTCGGTGCTTGCCAAGGTGTAGAGTCAGGTATTCAAGCGGATATAACAAAGCCCCATGAGTCACTTCCTGGGGCTTTGTTATTTTTTGAACAGCCGCGAAGTCTCTATCGTCTGTGTTAAAATTTTGCGAATCTAACTATTACGCAGTAGCTGCCCTTTTAATGATGAATGCCCCCACACGTATTTCCGTTGCCGAGAACCCCCACTTTCGCGAATTGGTCGAGCGTCATCTCGACCGTGTCCAGCTTGAACCCGAGGAATCGGCGGCAGAGCAAGAGTTCTATCGCGAGAAAATCAAAGCGCTATTAGTCGAGCGCGATGCTGTCATCGTCGCCCACTATTACACCGACCCGGCTATTCAGGCACTGGCGGAAGAAACCGGCGGTATTGTTTCCGACTCTCTGGAAATGGCACGCTTTGGTAAGCGCCACCCGGCATCAACTTTGATGGTTGCCGGGGTGAAGTTTATGGGCGAAACGGCGAAAATCCTCACCCCTGAAAAAACCGTGTTAATGCCGACGTTGGAGGCGACCTGTTCGCTGGATATTGGCTGTCCCATTGATGAATTTACCGCTTTTTGCGATGAGCATCCCGACCGCACCGTGGTGGTTTATGCCAATACTTCGGCAGCCGTTAAAGCGCGGGCCGACTGGGTGGTGACCTCCAGCATCGCCCTGGATGTGGTTGAGTATCTCGATAGTGAAGGCCAGAAAATCCTCTGGGCGCCCGACCAGCATTTAGGGCGCTACGTGCAGAAGCAGACCGGGGCCGACGTATTATTGTGGGACGGCAGCTGCATTGTGCATGAAGAGTTTAAAGTCCGCGGCCTGCTGGACTTAAAGCAGGTGTATCCCGATGCCGCTATTTTAGTTCACCCCGAGTCACCCGAGTCAGTGATCGCCATGGCCGACGCGGTGGGTTCCACCTCGCAGTTGATTGAAGCGGCGCGAACCCTGCCCAACAAGCAAATGATTGTCGCCACCGATGAAGGCATCTTTTACAAAATGCAGCAATCGGCCCCCGATAAAGAATTGATTATCGCCCCCACAGCGGGCCACGGTGCGACCTGCCGCAGTTGTGCCAACTGCCCCTGGATGGCAATGAATCATCTGAAAAACCTGGCCGAAAGCCTCGAGCAGGGTACTAATGAAATGCATGTGGATCCGCAGCTCGGCAAAAAAGCCATGCTACCCCTGCAGCGGATGCTCAATTTTCGCGAGGCCCAGTCCCAGTAAGGCCATAACTTAGGTGATAGCCTTGGGTAATAACTTTAGGCAATAGTGAGCGGGCAAGCGTGAAACCACTGCCCCTGTCAGGGCCTGTCTTTGTGTTTCTTCATGTAGAAGCGTCGAAAATTGCCTGCCGGCAACAAAATAATCTCCCGTAAAAGACCAGAAAAATAAATAAATAGGTGGAAGTATGAACGACCCAAGTAGCGATATTACCTACGAAATAAAAGATGGAATCGGCATTCTGACCTTTAATCGGCCAGAGGCGCGCAACGCTTTAAATACCGATATTCGTCTCGGCATTACCCAGGTTATGCTTGAAATCCGCGAAAAGATGAACATTAAAGCGCTGGTGGTTACCGGTAACGGTGGTAACTTTTGTGCCGGTGGCGATATCAAATCTTTTCAGGAAATGGCCCCGGAGCCGACGGCGCGGCGCGAGCGAGTGCGCCGCTCCCATATCTGGCTTGATGAGTTCGTCAATCTTGAAGTGCCGGTTATTGCCGCTGTCGATGGCGCCGCCATGGGTGCCGGCTTTAGCATTATGCTGGCCTGCGACTTTATTTTTTGCACGCCCCGTGCCCGCTGTTCCGGCATATTTGTGCGCACTGGCTTAATCCCCGATATGGGTTGTTTGTTTTTGCTACCTCGTTTGGTCGGGCTGCAAAAAGCACGCGAATTGCTCTACACGGGGAAAATACTCAAGCCCGATGAAATGCAGGCTTTGGGGTTGGTGACTGATGTGGTCGACGAAGATAAGTTATTTGACCATGCCTTTGAGTTTGCTAGCCGTTTTCGCAACGCCTCTACGACCTCCATCGGCATTACCAAGAATATTCTCAACCAATCCTTCCACAGTGATCATCGCACTATTTCTGAGCTGGAAGCCTACGGTCAGGCAGTGTGTTTTGATACCGACTATCACCGCGATGCGATAGACCGCTTTTTGAATAAAGAGCCTGCTTTGTTTGACTGGGCGGCTTTGGAGCGTGAGGCCAAGAATCAGGATAATGGATAAATTGTTCAGTTTGATATTAAAGTTAAACTTGAGGGGGCGTTATTAGAGGTAAAAATTTGGGGTAATGAAATACTATTAAAACACTGGGGCATGGTCATACTGTGCTGTGTTGAATTTTTCCAGTCCGTTATTTGGCGCTAACGATGTTCGATGAATCTGTTAGGGTTTTTCATGCCAGGAAATATCCACCTTACGATGGGTCGCAACACAGTCACGTAAATAGAGATTGATTAGGCTTTGATAGGGCACGCCGTTTTCTTCTGACATATCTTTGAAATAGCCAATAACATCTTCGCTAAGTCTCATTGTGACAGGCTTCTTAAGCTTTGATGCGTAGGGGTTTTTACGTGATTTCATTGTTGATAGATCATATTCTTTTTTCATGTGGGACCACCTTCATAGTGTTTGCACTCTTTGCTTGTGGCTTTGCGTGCGGAAATTATTCTGATGCTATTACCTTCGTCACGTTCACAGTGGCAGACAACAAGAATGCGCGAATTATTGCTAAGACCTAGCATTAAGAAGCGATCCTCGCTTTCTGTGTTGTCGTGATCAAAAAACTGGACAGCATACTCATCATAGAAAATTGACTTGGCTTCTTCGAAGGTTATGCCATGCTTTTTAAGGTTTGATACGGCCTTGCCATCATTCCATTGAAGCTTGATCATATGTACATTGTATGTACGTCATTATGCCCTGTCAAAGTAGGTGCTGTTTGGCTATCAGGCAAGCCGTAGACTTCTATGGTTTTCTCTGTAAAGCGCGCCAGTGCATTGCTATGCACTGGCGCAGCGAACTTAAATACCCTTAGACGCAATAACGCCCGCCGTTTCAAGGTCGGCAATTTTTTGATCGCTATAACCGAGCTGCTCGCGAAGAATTTCTTCGTTGTGTTGCCCCAGTGTGCCGGCTCTCAGGTCAGGCGGCTCGGGGAACTCTGAAAAGCGCAGTGGGGTACGGGGAATATGGAGTTCACCAAAGACATCATCCTTGATGGTTCTGACACAACCCCGTGCTTTCACGTGGGGATGTTCCATAAATTCGGGGATATTGAGGATGGGTGCGCAGGCCACTTTGTGGGCTTCGAGTGCAGCGATGGCTTCTTCGGGGCTCGCTTTTGAATCGAGCCAGTCTTGAATGGCGCCATTGATTTCTTCCCGGTATTTACCGGTATCACCGGGGTTTTTAAAGCGTGGATCTTTGATCCAGTCATCGCGGCCTATGGCTTTGCATAAGCCCGCCCATTGATTGAGGCCAACGATAAATAAGTAGCGATCTTTGCATTTGAAAATGCCGGCTGGTGCCAGCAGGTGATGGTCGGGGCCTGCGCGGGTGGCGAGCATTTGGCCGCCAGTGGTGTCATATAGCTGTACGCTTAATTCGTGGAAACTGAATAGTACTTCAATCAATGAAATATCAATATATTGGCCTTTACCGCCGCGCATACGGTGCATTAATGCGGTGACAATAGCGCCGTAGGCGTGGGCACCGGTGGCGATATCGCCAAAGGCAAAGTCACCGAAGACAGGGGTTTCATCTTTTTTACCCAGCAGGTCGATAATGCCGGCATAGGATTGGCCGATCCAGTCGAAGCCGGGTAGGTTGGAGAGGGGGCCGTCTTGACCAAAGCAGGAGATGGAACACATCACCAGACCGGGATTGATGGTTTTCAGGGTGTCCCAGTCCAACTTGTGCTGCTTCATTACACCGGGCGAAAAGTTTTCTATCACTACATCGGCATCTTTAATGAGCGAATAGCAGATTTCCAGGCCTTCCGGGCTGGCGAGATTGACGGCCATGTTTTTTTTGCCGAGGTTGTGCTGAATAAAATAAGCACTGCGCCCATCACGCTGCATGGGCAGGGTGCGTGCGAGTTCGCCATGGAGTGGCTCAATTTTTATTACTTCAGCGCCGTGCTCAGCGAGAATCTTGGTGGCATGGGGGCCGGCAACGACGTGAGTGAAGTCGACGACTTTAAAACCGTCTAACATTCGTTTTGACATATTTATCTCCTTGTTTATTGTGGATTTTTATAATGGTTTTGGATTTTTTGGATGTGCTAAGCCTTTCGATGTACTTTCGATATATAAGGGCAGGCGAAGTCTATTTTGGGGGTTAGTGCATTCATTGTTCTGTTTTTTATTAGCAGCAGTTTACACAATAAGTACGTGTGTATTTGTTCGACATTAACATTCTCAGACGCACTATGCATAGTGTGTTTGACTCACTGCTGCATGGGGCGCTTCTGTAATTTTCTTTGCAGGGTGCGACGGTGCATGCCCAGTGCTCTGGCTGTAGCCGATATATTGCCGTCGTTTTCTTGCAGCACACGCTGAATATGCTCCCACTCCAGGCGGTTGACGGAGGGCGGTTGTTCGGCGAGGGGGGAGTCGGCATTGCCTTCGTTGGCCTCAAAGGCGGACAAAATATCGCCCAGCCCGGCGGGTTTACAGAGGTAGTTATTGGCGCCGAGTTTTATGGCTTCAACCGCAGTGGGGATGCTGGAATAGCCGGTTAAAATGACAATTTCTAAATTCTTATCAATGGCTTTCAGTTGTTCGATTAAATGCAGCCCTGAGTAATTGACCAGCTTTAAATCGACAATGGCGCGGGAGGGGTGGTGCTGTTTGCAGAGTTCGACAGCGCGCACTTCGTCATTGGCTACATAGCAGGTCGCGCCACGGCGTTGCAGGCTGCGCGCTAGTGTGTCGGCAAAAATTTCATCATCATCGACAATTAAATAGCTTTTTTCACTGGCCGTGGAATTATCGTTCATTAGCTACATACCGCTTTTAATGGCAGGACAACTGAGGTCAGCAGACCGCCGCCATCAGCATTTAACAGGCTCACTCTGCCACCGTGGCGGTTGAGGCTACTGTGGGTAAGAAAGAGACCAAGACCGAGGCCGCCGGGTTTGTCGCTGGGGATGGGCTTACCCATTTTTTCAATTTGCTCAGAGCTGAGGCCGGGGCCGTAATCGCGAATGTCGATGTAAAGGCAGGCGCTATCCCAGTGGATAGTAATTTCTAGCTGCTGGGGGCTGGCCTCGGCGGCGTTATTGAGCAGGTTGAGCAGGGATTGCTGAATCACCGGATGAAAGCAGGCGTTGATAGCGGGGCTGTCGCTGGCGATATTGATCTCGGGGTTGACGTCGGGGCGGATCAGCATCCAGTTGTCGAGCAGGCCGTCAACATAAGCGGCGACGGGAATGGGGCTGGAACCCTCTTCGATAATACTGGCGGCATTAACCAGGCTTTGCAGGGTTTTGCGACAGCGGGCAATTTGTTGGTTGAGGGTGGCGACGTCTTGCTGTTGTTCGGGGTCAATCACCTCTTCGGCCAGGTTGTCGATGAGTAATTTCATGGTGTTTAGCGGTGTGCCCAGTTCGTGGGCGGCGCCGGCGGCCAGGGTGGCGATGGCGAGTAACTGTTCATCCTGCATTTGCTCTTCTTTTTGCGTGCTCAGTTCAGCCTCTTGCATGCGCAGGGCGGCGGCCATTCGTACGACAAAGTAGGTGATAAGCCCGGCGCTGAGAGCGAAGTTAATCCACATGCCGATAATGTGCAGGTTGAAGCCGGTATTGCCGTGGTGGGGTGTGGATTGCGTAAAAGGCTGGTAGTAGACGAGAAGAACACTGTAGGCAAGGATGGAGAGGCCGGTAATGGCCCAGGTCATCGCCATTGGTAAGCTGATGGCGGCGATGCTGATGGGCACTAAATAATAAGAAATAAAAGGGTTGGTGGCGCCGCCACTAAAATAGAGCAGTACGGTGAGGGCACTGATATCGACCAGTAAGTGTGCGCCAAACTCCTTTTCAGAAATAGTCTTTGACCAGTGGCTGCGCCATTGGGTGAGGATGTTGACGATGGCAAAGGCGATAACCAGGGTGCTGATAATCCCCATGGGTAAACCCAGGGGGTAGATCTGGGTGAAATAGTAGAGCGCAAGAATTTGGCCGCCGAGGGCGATGTAGCGAATATTGGCCAGACGGCGGAGGTTTTGCCGTGCGGCGGAAATGTTGGCGGGGGGCTTGCTCAAAGGTCAGTGCTCATAGACAAAATGTATGGGTAGTCGCTAGTGCACCCATGCTAACAAATTGTCGTACCCAAACGCAGTTTTGACATTTTATAAAAGAGTAATGTCAGCCCTGACTCGGCAATGCTGACATTACTAGGGTGGGTACTATTGCTGCGCTGTGCATTTATCAGCTCGACTTTTAAGCTGGGCTTTATAAGTCGGGCTTAGAAGGACAGAGCGACGCTGACAAAAAGGTTGCGACCCCGGCCCGGCAGGCGATCACCGACGGGAATATCACTGTCGCCATTGCGGTTGTAGCCCGTCAGGTGGTCGACGTAATCTTTGTCGAGCAGGTTTTCGATACCGGCGTTAATACGCAAATCAGAGGAGAGCTGGTATTGGCTGTAGAGGTTGAGCAAGCCATAGCCCGCACTTTTTTCCTCGTCGTTATAAGACGCCGTTTTTGATTGGCTGGCGTAGAGTACTGATTCGAGACTGGCGCTTAGCTTGTCCTGCTCCCAGGTTAATGCCAGCCGATTGTTCAAAGGAGCAACGCGATAGAGGTTGTCGTTACCGTCTTTGTCCTTGCCACGCACATAGCTGAGTACGCCGTCGAGCCGCCAGTTGTCGTTCAGCACCATGCCGTAGCGACCATCGAGGCCATAGAGCTCGGCGTCGATATTATTAAATTGCAGGGGGGGCTGACCGCTCATCATGGTCGACAGCATATTGGCTGTCATGTTGGTTGAGGGCGTACCCTGAATAAAATCATCCACCTTACGGAAAAAGATCTGCCCGTTGGCGTAGAAATCGCCTTCGCTCCAATCCAGGCCGAGGGTGATTTCATGGTTGGTTTCGCTGTCGAGATCGAGGTTGCCGATGTAGGTGCGTCCGTCAGCAAGACCGCCGGTGGATTGCATGGGCAGCCATAGGTAGAGCTCCTGGTAGGAAGGGGCGCGGTTCTTTCTGCCGAGGCCAATATTGACATCAGTGCTGGCGTTGAGGGGGCGAGTGGCTTTCAAGACAATATCGATATTGTCAAAGTTTTGATCACGATTGGCATTGTTGAAATCATTGGCTAGTTGGTTGGCAGGCATTTGCATCATCATGCCGGTTGCGGAAACCTCGTCACTGTTCATATCGACATGGTTGTAGCGCACCCCGGCTTGCAGTTCCCAGGCGCCGCGCGAGCCTTTCCATTCGGTGAAAAAACCGTAAATATCACGCTCGGCATCCGAGAAATTTTGCACGCGAAACATGGCCATATTGGGGTTGCTGATGACTGCGTCGTGAATGGTATCGGCACTGTCGATACCCAATGTCAGAGAGTCATCGCCGATAGGAAATTCGACACTGGCACCCCAGGTGAATTGTTGCCCAATGGCTTCAGTTGCACGATAGCTCATGTTATTGCTGTTGGAGCGCAGGGAAAAATTGTCCATCAAATGGTAGACGTGGCGATAGCCCATGCGCGTGCGAATCGTTGCCCCATTGAATTGGGTCATACCGTTGAAGTTGGCCATGTCGGTATCGATATCGATAATATCCATGGGCAGGGCCGGTGTGCCGGTATTGCTGGTTTCCAGTTTGCCGAGGGCGACTTCCGCTTCACTGGCATCATTTTGCCAGCCGTAACTCAGGTCGTAGCGCTCGCGCCGGTAGCCGGTGTCGCGCAGTGTTTTACCGTCGCCCGTTTCCGCGTCGTTACCTTCGTCAAAGGAGGCGAGGATGGCCAGCTTGTGCTGATCATTGGCGGCGACGACTTTTGCAGCGCTGTTGCTGCCGTCATCCACAGAGCCGTAGCGGGTTGCAATGTCGCCGGAGATTGTGGCTTCACGGGTTTCAGTAAAATTGCCGCGGTCAAGTTTGGCTTCGATCAGACCACCAATGGATTCCTGGCTACGGGCAACGGAAGCAATGCCAGGGGTGAGTTCTATGGATTGCAACAACAGGGGTGGTGCGTAGGACAGGGGTGTATCCATAGCGTTGGGGCCACCGCCGAGCACCGCTTCGTTTTCCATAGTCACCGCCACGCGGTCACCGAAAAGTCCTCGGTACTGGGCGATGCCAGTCACCGGGCCGTTGCTATTAATATTGGCACCGGGCAGTGCTTGTAATAGAGCGGCGCTGTCGGGCTTGTTGATAATACCTGGCTCAATACTGAGGATTTCAACAGCGCTTAAGGCTTCACCTTCGACAATAATTTCTTCGATTACTGCACTGCTGGGTGCCGTCGTTGCGGGCGCAGAGTTAGCCGTTTGACTGGCAGCCTCGGCGTAAACGGTTTGTGCATGCAAAGAAATGGCGATGGCGATTAGGGATAAAGGCAAGGCGTTGTTCAAGGCGTTGTTCATTGTAGAATCTGCATAAATATAGTGGGTTTATGATAACTTTTCTCAGGCTTGCTATAGATGCGACATAATGTCGCATCTATAGCGCGGAACTATTTGTTAGCCCCGTGCTTGTATTGACCGGACGATACCGATACATTGCGTGCTGAAAAAAATTACGGTAACGCCATGTTAGATAAGACCTTGATCGGCAAGAGTTTTCCGCCGCTGGTAGTGGATGTAGATAGATGGCAATTAAAGTTTTTTGCCAAGGCAGTGGGTGAAGAAAATCCGATCTATTTCGATGAGGCAGCGGCCGTTGCCGAGGGCTATCGCGCTATATTGGCGCCACCCACTTATGGAGTTACCCTCGGTTGTGCGGTGCCCGACCCCTTTGCTCGTGCTAAAGCGGTGGGTCTGGATGCCACTAAAATCCTCCACACGGCCCAGAGCTTTGAATATTTTGAACCGATTTGCGGGGGCGACCAGATCACCTTGGTGGCGACGATTACTGATGTCTTTGAGAAGCGTCGCGGTGCCTTCAAGTTCATGGTCGAGGAAACCGTCGCCACTAATCAGCTAGGGCAGCTCACCACCCGTTTTCGCCAAACCGTGGTTGATCGGGCTTAAGTGAACATTGGCTGATAGCAAGATAAGCATTTAGATAGTTAGGGGAATATGAAAGAAATTTTTTTTGATCAAATCGCCATTGGCGAGCAACTGCCGAGTTTGACGAAACCCCCCATCACTCGTACCACACTGGCCTATTTTTGTGGTGCCTCCAATGATCACAACCCGGTGCATGTCGACAGTGACTTTGCCCGGGCCTCCGGTGCCGATGATGTTTTCGTGCACGGTATGCTCGACATGGCCTATATGGGCCAGTTGTTGACGGCCTGGGTACCCCAGACGGCCATTCTTAGTTTTGGCGTTAAGTTTGGGGCTATCGTCTACGTGGGCGATACCATTACCTGTCGGGGTGAAGTGGTTGATAAAACAAATAACGATGGGGTTTACATTCTCAAGCTTAAGCTCAGGGCGGTTGATCAACATGGCGAGTCAAAACTCACCGGTGAAGCCCAGTTGAGAGTCAGTGCGCCAAAAGATACTGCTCGGCCTTAAATTCTACTCAGCCTTAAATAATACATAAAATGATTCTGTTGCCACAGCGCCAGGATCCGAACAGGAGAGTTTATAGATGAACGATTACCGCCCCTCTTGGATGGACGAAAACCTCGATATTTATCGCAATTCCGTCAGCCGTTTTGTTGAAAACGAAATGCAGCCCCACGATGAAAGATGGCGCGAGCAGGGCCATATCGATAAAGAAATTTGGCGCAAGGCCGGTGCCCAGGGTTTTCTCTGCAGTGACATTCCCGCTGAATACGGCGGTGGCGATGCGGACTTTCGCTATGAGGCGGTATTTTATGAAGAGCAATGGCGTCGCGGTTTAACCGGTATGGGGCAGGGGGTGCACAGTATTAGTGCCCACTATATTCTCAATCACGGTACTGAAGAACAGAAACTCAAGTATCTGCCAAAAATGGCCAGCGGCGAGATGATTGGCGCCATTGCCATGACCGAGCCTGGCACGGGTTCAGACCTGCAGGCGATTACCACCAAAGCCGTGAAAGATGGCGAGCACTACGTGATCAATGGCTCGAAGATTTTTATCACCAACGGCTATCTTTGTGAGCTGCTGGTGCTGATCGTCAAGACCGACACCAATGCCGGTGGTAAAGGCGTGTCGCTGTTGCTACTGGAGACGGCAGATTTACCCGGTTATCGCGTCGGCAAAAAATTGAAAAAAATGGGCCAGAAAGCCCAGGACACGGTTGAGCTGTTTTTTGAAGATGTGCGCGTGCACCAAAGCCAGTTACTCGGCGGTGAAGAGGGCAAGGGCTTTTACCAGTTGATGAGTGATTTGCCCTACGAGCGCAGCACTGTGGGTATTCAGGGCGTCGCTTTAATGGAAGGAGCCATCGCTGAAACACTGGCCTACGTGAAAGAACGCCACGTCTTTGGCAAGCCTTTAATGGAGATGCAAAACACCCGCTTTAAACTGGCGGAAGTGGCGTCGCTAACCCGCGCTGCCCGAGTCTTTATCGACAGCTGCGTTGAAAAGGTCGTCAGTGGTGAGCTCGACAACGCCACCGCCTCAATGTCTAAGTGGTGGATTTCTGAGCTACAGCAAAAGATTGTCGATGAGTGTCTACAATTACATGGCGGCTACGGCTATATGGATGAATATTTGATCTGTCGCATGTATGCTGATAGTCGCGTTGCAAGAATATATGCAGGTACTAGTGAAATTATGTTGGAAGTGGTTGCGCGTAGTTTATAGCTGTTGTTTGTGGTTTTTGTACGTAGCCAAAATATAGTCAGTTAAAGCTCGAATAAGGGTGGCGACGATCGGAGGATCAGGTCGCAGTATCGGCTTTTGTTTACGAAAGGAGGGCGTAAACACAGAGCATCAACGAGAGTCGTAGCCGTTTGAGAAGCTATTTAACCTTTCAGCCCCTGGGGGCTATCCAGCCCTGTTGGCGGATGAAAACTCTTCATATACTCGCCCCATTGTGGATTTCGGTTCATCGCCGATTTGGGGAAATAATGGTTTTTGTCGGCGAGTATTTACATATTGAACAGCGAGCGCTGAGCTCGTCGCTCAATGCCCTGCCTATTTCTACCTTAAGAAGGGCTGGCTAGTTGAGGCTGGCACCTTTTTTCTCCGGCCTGGCCTTCCTGTCAGTGGCCATGGGCCTGCATTTTTTTGCGGGCTTTCCCTTCAATCTTAATGTTCCCCTCTACCTCTCATTGGCTCTGGCGTGTGTGTTCAGCATTCTTTTGTTGAGAGGGCGCCCCGGCTCTTTGACGCCAAGTACTGGGGCGAGCAAGAGTGAAGATTCACTGGGGGAAATTGCCGATATCTGCAAGGTGGTGATTTGGCAGGTGAATAAGAAGGGTTTGCTTTCGCAAATTATTGGTTGGCAGGGTATTAATAACGAGGTGGATACAGACGATTTACTCGGTCGCGATATTGGCGTTCTCAAAAACGACTATCCCAACTTTTATGCCTTGCTACTGCGTGCTCAAAGCGGTGAAGAGTTTGTTGCCCATGGCGACTTCGGCGCCCAGTCCTACCAGCATAGCTTCTCGGCATTGACTAATGAGGAGGGGCGGGCAGCGGGTTTTCAGTGTGTTTCCCTCGATGTTACCGAAGACCAGCGGCTCTATAATCGCCTGGCGTTCTCTGAGCAATTAATTGCCACTTCCGGTGAGGCGGTCGTTATTTTTAACCGCAAGCGCCAGCCGCTGAGCGTCAATCATGCCTTTACGCGCATTACCGGCTTTTCTCGCCATGAGCTCTTAAAGCTTGCCGCTAGCGGTGATAGTCAATCGGGTCTATTAGCCCATCCGGATATCGCGTTTTTTAAGCGTGTATTGCAAGCCATAAATGACAAGGATCACTGGACGGGTGAGGTGGCCCTGCGGCGTCAATCGGGTGAGCAGTTTGCCGCCAATGTGTCCCTCAGTGTTATTCGCGGCAGCAATGGAACCCTGACCCATTATGCGGTGTTCTTTTCCGACCTGAGCTATATGAAACGCAGCCATGAAGAACTGCGCTATTTGGCCACCCACGATAATTTAACGGATCTGCCCAATCGCCGTCTTTTTCTCGACAGGCTTGAGCAGGGCATACAGCGCGCTAAGCGCAGTCATCGCCAGCTTGCGGTGTTTTACATCGATCTGGATAACTTCAAACTGATCAATGACTCCCTGGGCCACCATTTTGGTGATGAGCTGCTGCAGGAAATAGCGCGCCGTTTGCTCAAGGTCGTCAGGCAGAGCGATACCGTGGCTCGCCTGGCGGGCGATGAATTTACGGTCGTTGCCGAAAATATAAATGATCTGGTGGAAGTCAGGTCGATAGCGGAAAAAATTCTCTCCTGTTTCGAAAAGTCTTTTGAATTTCAGGGCCAGCAACTGGAGGCAACGGCCAGTGTCGGTGTGGCGGTTTACCCCGATGATGGCACGGACCTGGTGACTTTGATGAAACAGGCCGATGCGGCCATGTACAAAGCCAAAGCGGCTGGCAGAAACGGTTATTACAGTCTGCACGATGGCGAGAGTAGCCGGGTATCGGGGCGCTTGTTTTACCCCTCTGAATTGCGTCTGGCCTTAAAGCGCAACCAAATGTCGCTGGTCTACCAGCCGCTATTTGATATTAAACAGCGGCGTGTCGTTGGCTGCGAAAGTTTACTGCGCTGGAACCACCACGCTCGCGGTTTAATCAAACCTGCCGACTTTATGCTTATTTCTGAAGAGGCTGGCATTACGGGTGAACTGGGCGCCTGGACGCTGAGTGAAGTTTGCCGCCAATTGCGAAGCTGGCACCTGCAGGGGCTGGATGTTGGTTATGTCTCAATTAATATTGAAATATCGCAGATTGAAGACCCGGCGTATCCAGAATTAATACTCGATACTTTAGGGCAGCATAAACTCGATGCCTCATGCCTGATGTTCGAAATTAGCGAGGCGCTAGTGCTGGCCAATTTAACCAGAGTCACACAGTTCGTCCGCACTTTGAGTCAGATGGGCATCCGTTTTTGTGTTGATGGTTTTGGTTCCTCTGGTAAAAATTCTAACTACCTCAAAGAGCTGCCCGTCGAAGCGCTTAAGCTCGACCATCGACTATTGATGCGGGTTAATGGCACGCGCCAGCACATTGATTTGATTCAGGCGCTCACGGGTATTGGCGATATTCTCGATAAAACAGTGATTGCTGTCGGCGTGGAGCGCGTTCGTCAGGAGGAGGTGTTGGCGGAAATTGGCTGCCACTTTGCCCAGGGCTATCTCTACGGCAAACCGATGAGTGCCGACTATTTTGGCAAGGCCTATAGCCAGTTAGAGGCCAATCGGCCCTCTCGTTTGAATTAAGGTTCCCAGCGTTCAGCCTCACTTTCACCCTGACGTTCACCTTTAGCTCAGCCGCTAAACGTAGCTTGCTAGCTTTGGTGGCCTGCCCTATATATAAAACCGAATACTCACAGGTCACAAACTAGCGGGCAAATTACCTCGCCTGCCACTAGACTCTGCGCCAAAATCCCAGGCTTCTATTCTTTAGTTGCTGCTTTAAAAAATAGTAATTCGACGGAAAAAATAATGACAGATTACACCGCACCTCTCGATGAGATGAGCTTCCTCGTCAATGACGTACTGGGCATCACCGATATTGCCGCCTTACCGGGTTATGAGGATTGCTCCATAGAATTGGTCGAAGCCATTTATGGCGAGGCCGGGCGCTATTTCTCAGAGGTTATCGCGCCGACCAATCAAAGTGCCGATAGTGAAGGCTGCCGGGTTGAAGATGGCGCCGTGGTGAGTGCCCCGAGCCTTGACGGTTTATACAAGGGTTTTGTCGAAGGAGGCTGGCCCGCTCTAACCGGTGATCCACAATTTGATGGTCAGGGCATGCCGCATTTAGTCGGGGTTGGCGTTGAAGAAATGTGCCAAAGCGCCAACTTGAGTTTTTCGCTGTTGCCACTACTCACCAAGGGCGTCATTACGGCTATCGAGCGCTTTGCCAGCGACGAGCAAAAGGCCACTTATCTGCCACAACTGATTAGCGGTGAGTGGACTGGGACCATGAATTTGACCGAATCCCAGGCCGGTAGTGATTTAGCGGCGGTGCGTGCGAAGGCGGTGCCCGTTGACGATCACTATTTGATCGCGGGGCAGAAGATATTTATCACCTGGGGAGACCATAGTTACACCGACAATATTGTGCATTTGGTGCTGGCTCGTACGCCCGATGCCCCCGAAGGCGTGAAGGGTATTTCGCTGTTTATCGTGCCCAAGTTTATTCTCGATGCCGATGGTAAACCCGGTCAGCGCAACGATGTTTACCCCGTAAGTGTCGAGCATAAAATGGGCATACACGCCAGTCCGACCTGCGTGCTCAGCTTTGGTGACAACGACGGTGCCGTGGGCTATTTGATCGGCAAAGAGAACGAAGGCCTGAGCTATATGTTTGCGATGATGAATCACGCCCGCCTGGCCGTTGGCTTGCAGGGTGTGTCCATCGCCGAGCGCGCCTACCAGCAAGCGGTGAGTTACGCGCGCGACCGGGTGCAGGGCAACGCGCCGGGCCAGCCCGAGCGAGTCGCCATTATTCATCACGCCGATGTGCGGCGCATGTTGATGCTGATGAAATCGCAGACCGAAGCGGCCCGTGTACTGAGTTATTCGGCCTTTGCTCACTGGGACTTTTTTAGCCACAGTGGTGATGCCGATACCCGTGCCTACCACCAGCGCCGGATCGATATTCTCACGCCCTTGGTTAAGGCCTTGAGTACCGAAGTCGGTAACGAAGTCGCCTATATTGGGGTGCAGGTACACGGTGGCATGGGTTTTATTGAAGAGACCGGGGCCGCCCAATATATGCGTGATGCGCGCATTCTGCCTATCTATGAAGGCACCAATGGCATTCAGGCGCTGGATTTGATCGGCCGTAAATTACTGCGTGATAAAGGTGCGGCTGCCAGTGAATTATTAGCCGATTTAAAACAAGACTTACAGTGTGCCAATGAACTGGGTCTGGAACACTTGGCACAGCCGGTATTACACAGCTTCGATTTGTGCGAACAGGCGATTCAGTTTGTCTTTGCACAAGCGCGCAGTGATGCACATTTTGCCGGTGCCGTCGCCTTCGATTTCCTGCTGTTAATCAGTAACAGTGTTGCGGCAGCCTTGATGGTGAAAAGCGCCATCGTTGCTCAGCAAAAACTCAATGGGGGTAGCGACAAAGCGCGCTTCAATAAGACTAAATTGGCGACGGTGAGGTTTTATATTGAGCATGTACTGCCTCGCACAGAGGCATATTTTCGCGCACTTAAAAATGGTCATACTTCGACCATGGCCGTCGATGCGGATGCTTTTTAACAGGCTGTTGAAACTCTACTGACTCGGACATCTACTGCGTTAAAATCAAGCTCAAAGTGCTCA
>CAYWXW010000002.1:47740-57170 GCA_964462265.1 uncultured Porticoccaceae bacterium
GTTTTAAGGCCTAGCGTTTAAATTCCTCAGCAATTTGCCGGCACCAGTCGGCAATGCGCTGCTCGCTGAGTTCAAACTCGCTGTCTTCGTCCAGCGCCAGGCCGAGAAAGTATTTGCCGTCTGGACTCAGCGCTTTTGAGGCACTAAAGCGATAACCCGCAATACTGGTTTGGCCGATAGTTGTCGCGCCGAGGCTATCGACCTTGGTCCAGAGATAGCCCAGGGCATCCTGAAACCATTCGGGGTAGCCCTGCTGATCACCGAGACCATAGATGGCGACTTTTTTCCCGACCCAGTTTAGGGCGTCGATGCTATCCCAGATATTTTCCCAGTCCTCCTGCAGCTCACCGTAATCCCAGGTGGGTATGCCTAATATAATGTGCTGATATTGCTCGGCGACGGCAATCGCTGTATCGGCAATATTGTAGAGATCAACCTGTTGTTGGTCGCCGAGAATGGTGGCGATTTTTTCGGCGGCGATTTCCGTGTAGCAGGTGGATGAGCCGTAAAATAAAGCGATCTTGCCAGGCAGCTTTTGCTCACTGGTCTGACTTGAGGGCTTACTTTGAGGCACTAACTGCAGCCCTGAAAATCGAGTTGGCGCCACACTTCATAAACGACCACCGCTACGGCATTGGATAGATTCATGCTACGGCTGTCGGCCTGCATGGGAATGCGCAGGATATTCTCCTGCGGTAATGCCTTGAGAAAATCGGCTGACAGCCCCCGTGTCTCCGGGCCAAAAATCAGGGTATCGTCGGCTTCGAAGCGGGGTTGGCAGTGACTGTTTGCCCCCTTGGTGCTAATGGCGAAAATCCGTGCTGGCTTTTGATTTTCTGAGCCTTGGTCTTCTGGCTTTTGATCTGTTAGCCCCTGATCTGTTAGTTCTTGATCTTCTAAATAGTGCTGCCAACTTTGATGGGTTTTAACACGCTGCCATTCGCCGTAATCGAGACCGGCACGGCGCAGTTTTTTGTCATCCATATCAAAACCAAGGGGTTCAATCAGATGGAGCTGGAACCCGGTGTTGGCGCAGAGGCGGATAATATTGCCGGTGTTGGGGGGGATTTCCGGTTCAAAAAGTACGATGTTGGGCATGGTTTTACTGTGCATCGAAAACGCAATTTTCGCCCTTTTGATAGCACTTTTACAAGGCCTGTATTGTCGCCATTAGCGGGCGTCAATATAGGCCTTGTACCTGACCAGACTGCGTGTAAAATCCCCTGTTGGCGTGCGCCATGTCGGCTGACAAAGGGTGCAATAAAACTTCTATAAACGAGTAATCGATGCACCTGAAATGTATCAAGCTGGCGGGCTTTAAGTCCTTCGTTGACCCGACGACAGTGTCTTTCCCCAGTAAACTTTGCGCTGTAGTAGGCCCCAATGGTTGCGGTAAATCCAATATCATTGATGCCGTGCGCTGGGTGATGGGCGAGAGCTCGGCCAAGCATTTGCGCGGCGAGTCGATGACCGATGTTATTTTCAATGGCTCCGGGGGCCGCAAGCCTGTGGGTCAGGCCTCGATAGAACTGGTTTTTGATAACAGTGACGGTACTCTTAGTGGTGAATACGCCAGTTACAGTGAAGTATCTGTGCGGCGCATGGTGTCTCGCGAGGGCCAGTCGAATTACTATTTAAATGGCAGCAAGTGTCGCCGTCGGGATGTCACCGATGTGTTTCTTGGCACGGGCCTGGGGCCACGCAGCTATTCGATTATCGAGCAGGGCATGATCTCCAACCTGATCGAGTCGAAGCCGGAAGAACTGCGGGTGTTTATTGAAGAAGCCGCTGGCATCTCGAAGTATAAAGAGCGCCGTAAAGACACCGAAAACCGCATCCGTCGCACCCGAGAAAACCTTGAACGACTCACCGATATCCGCGAAGAGCTGGGTCGCCAGCTGTCTCGCCTCGAGCGTCAGGCCGAAGCGGCGGCAAAATACACCAGTTTGAAGAAAGAGGAGCGCTTACTGCGCGCCCAGTTACAGGCTCTGCGCTGGCAGGATCTTGACCAGCAAGCGCAAATTAAACGCGAGATTATCGCTGAGCAAAGTCTGCAAATTGAAGCCTTGTTGGTCGACAGGGCGCATCAGGGGGCGGAGCTGGAAAAGTTTCGTCTACAGCACAGCGAGAACAACGACAAGTTCAATGAAATTCAGAGTCGTTACTATGCCGCGGGTGCGGAAGTTGCGCGTATTGAGCAGTCGATAAAACACGCCGAAGATAGAGCCCGCGAGTTGCGCGAGGACCTCGAGCAAACCCGGCGCAATTTCGCCGAGTCGGAGCAGCATCTGCAATCGGACCAGAGTAAAGCGATTGGCTGGCAGGCTGAGTTAGCCGAGATAAGCCAGCAGTTGACGGCCATGCGCGAGGCCGAAGTGCTCTCAGCCGACGCTTTAAAGCAGTCTGAACAGAGCATGCAAAGCTGGCAGGGCGAGTGGGATGAGTTCAATAAAACCGCCTCGACTGCGCAGCGCGAAGTGGAAGTGCAGCAGTCGCGGATTCAGCACCTCGACACCTCCATCGACAAGCTCGGGCAGCGCATTCAGCGCTTTAACAGCGAGCGTGCCAATCTTGAGCAAAGTGCCGAGGGTGAAGACATTGAACTGCTGGAAGCCAATATTGCCGAGTGCGGTGAAGAACTGGCGGCCCACGATTGCCAGATCGAAGAGGTGCGCTATCAAATTGAACAGAGTCGTAGTGAGGGGGTGGAAGTTGCCAGCGCTCTGAGTAGCGCTCGTGAGCAAGTGCAAACCTTGAGTGGTCGAGCCGCATCGCTAGAAGCCCTGCAACAGGCCTCGCTGGGTGAGGACGACAGTCAGCGCACCTGGTTGGAAAACAATCAGCTGGGTTCAGCGCCGCGTTTGGCCGATGGCCTGAATGTCGAGAGTGGTTGGGAAACAGCGGTTGAGACCGTGCTGGGTGATTTCTTACAGGCGGTATGTGTCGAAAACATCGAGGCCTACGCTGAATCCATTGCCACAATGAGTGCGGGTAGTGTGTTGTTGCTTGATGGTGCCGCCGTTACTGGTGTCGATGACGCCCCCACCGCCAGCCAATTACTGGCCAAAGTCAGTGATGCCGATCAGCGCGCGGAGACGGTGTTGGCCGGCGTGCTGACGGCCGAAAATCTCGAAGAGGCTTTGGCATTGCGTGCCAGCCTCGCGCCCCATCAATCGGTGATCAGCCGGGATGGATTGTGGTTTGGCCCCAACTGGGTGCGTGTTGCCCGCGAGGTTGATGCCTCTGCAGGGGTGTTGTTGCGCAAGCGTGATCTCGATGAAACCCACCAGCAATTGCACGCCTTGCGCAGTGAAGTCGAACTCTTACTGGAACAGCAAGAGAGCAAGCAGCAAGCCTTAAAGGCCAGTGAAGCACAGCGCACAACTCTCGATGCGGGCAGGGACGTACTGCAGCAGCAAAGTGCTCAGTTGCAATCCAAATTGAATGTGACCAAAGAGCGCATTGACCAAATCGCCCAGCAGAAAACGCGCATCGCCGAAGAGCTGGAAGAGTCGCGCATGCAGCTTGAGCAGGACAAAGAGCGACTGCGCGATTGCCGCCAGGTGCTAGAACTGGGCATCGAGTCGATGACCGGTGACAACCTGCGCCGCGAACAATTATCGACCCAGCGCGATCAGCTGCGTAAAACCCTCGATGATGACCGTCAGCGTGCCCGCCACGATCGCGACAAGGTGCACGAACTGGCCATGCGCGAGCAGTCGGTCAGCACGCAGCTATCGTCCATCAAAGAGGGCATCACTCGACTTGAAGTGCAGGTTGCCCGTTTGCAGGAGCGCCAGCAAACGCTGTTGCATACCTCTGAAGGTGAGCAGGGGCCGGGGGATGATCTCAAAAGTGAGCTTGAAGCACGCCTTGAGCAGCGCTTGATCGTTGAAAAAGAACTGTCTGCGGTGCGGGTTTTAGTACAGCAGGCCGAGCACAGTATGCGTGAGTGCGAAAATGAGCGCACTCGTCTCGAAGCCGCGCTGGAAAAACAGCGCAGTGCACTTGAGCAGCAACGCCTGAGTACTCAGGAACTGGAGACACGGGCGAAAACCATCGCCGAGCAGGTGGCAGAAGCGGATTACATTCTCGATGAGGTGCTAACGAATCTGCCCGAGGGCGCCGATGAGTCGGAGTGGGAGCGGCGACTACAGCAGATTGAAAGTCGTGTGCAGCGCCTGGGTGCCATCAACCTCGCCGCGGTGGATGAGTTTAAAATTGAGTCGGAACGAAAGACCTATCTCGATGCCCAAGACGGCGAACTCAATGAAGCGCTGGAAACTCTGGAGAGTGCCATTCGCAAAATTGATCGGGAGACGCGCACTCGCTTTCGGGAAACCTACGACGCCATTAATCACTCGTTGCAGGCTTTGTTTCCCAAGTTGTTCGGTGGCGGTCATGCCTATTTGGCGTTGACGGGTGATGATTTACTCGACACCGGCGTTACCATTATGGCTCAGCCGCCGGGCAAGAAAAATTCCACCATTCATTTGTTGTCGGGTGGTGAAAAAGCACTCACCGCGATAGCGTTGGTGTTCTCCATCTTTAAGCTCAATCCCGCGCCGTTTTGTATGCTCGACGAGGTCGATGCGCCGCTGGATGATGCCAACGTGGGGCGCTATGCGAGAATGGTAAAAGAGATGTCCGAAACGGTGCAATTTATCTACATTACCCACAATAAAATCGCCATGGAAATGGCCCATCAGTTGATGGGGGTGACGATGAATGAACCCGGAGTCTCGCGCCTCGTTACTGTCGATGTTGACAAAGCTGTGGAGCTGGCACAATAATAACTAAAACAAGAACCTAGCTATGCTTTGTGAAGTAAATTACATGAGATGTTATAAGCTTTTTGCCCTGGGCATCAGTACATTTGGAAAGGTTGGCATGGAATGGAACTAGGCGGTCGCGAAATTCTTATCGCCCTTGGCGCTTTGTTGATAGTGGCTATTCTGCTGGATGGCTTTCGCCGTGTGCGTCGTGCGGGCAAGGGCAAACTGCGCGTTAAGCGTCGTCGGCAGCCCATTTTTGAAGGCGATGATTTTGATGAATTTGGCAGTGAACTCCCCGGCGGCGGGGCGCGGGTTGTCGCGTTTCGTGATGAGGATGGTGCCGAGCAGCTTAGTCAGACCATCAAAGCCAATCGGGAATGCGATCCCAACAGGGTAACATCGCCTTTTCGTAAGGCTGAGCCGACAGCAACTGAGGTCGTCGAAAATAGCCCTGTAGCTGATGAGTCTGTGCTCGAAAGTGATGATTTAATTGAAAATACGCTTGTGCAGCAAAGTACTGGCGAGCTGAATGAAATTATCGAGACTGACGCACCAGTTGAATCGCAATTTTCATTGTTTGGTGAGGAGGCTAATGACTTAGGAATGAGTGGAAACACTCAGGAAAGCCCTACTGCTCCAGCCAATGTTGCGAGAGCCGAGAGTAAACCGACAAAGCAAAAACCCCGCAAAAATAGGACTGAAAAAGGTACGGCTGAAAAAGGCAAGTCAGCCAAAGGCCGTGCTAGCAAAAGAAAAACGCAACAGGACAAGTCGGCGAATAAACCCTCATCAAGCGATATTGCTGATGACGAGGTTATTATTCTTCATTTAATGGCGGAGCAGGGAGAGGTTTTTCAAGGTGACGACCTGCTCAAAGCGTTGATTGCAAATGGTTTGCGCTACGGTTCAATGAAGATTTTTCACCGTCATGAGCGTGAGGATGGCTCCGGTGACGTTCTCTTTAGTATGGCGAACTCGGTCAACCCTGGAACTTTTGAGCTCAACGCCATGGGTGAATTCCTGACGCCGGGGGTGACCTTTATGATGGTGCTGGCAGACAGTGAAGACCCGCTGGGTACTTTCGATTTGATGTTGGAGTGCATTCACGGTGTTAACTCCGCCATTGGCGGTGAGTTAAAAGATCAGCAGCGCAGTGCTTTGAGTCAACAAACCGCTGAGCATTATCGCCAGCGCATTATGGACTTCAATCGTCGCCGTTTAACCGCTAACGCTTAGTTCTAGTTGTCTTGCCCAGAATCAGCAGGGCCTGCTTCCCGATCACGGAAAATTTGCACGGAAAACACGCCCCACCATGAGTGACAAGCCCAATTTAGCCTTTAACCAGGCTGCTACAGAAGCTGGCGCACTGCGTGAGCAACTCAATAAGCACAACTACCGCTACTACACTCTTGATGACCCGCAAATATCCGATGCTGAATACGACCAGCTCTTGCGGCGTTTAGAGAATCTCGAAGAACTTTATCCCGAGTTGAAAAGTGCCGACTCCCCGACCCAGCGGGTCGGCTCTGCGCCGCTGTCTGTCTTTGAGTCGGTTGAGCACAAAGTGCCGATGCTGTCGCTGGCCAATGCCTTCGATGATGATGAGCTACGGGATTTTGAGCGTCGCCTGCAGGCACGGCTCGACGATGACAGCCCTATTACTTTTGTCTGCGAACCCAAGCTCGACGGTGTGGCGGTAAGCCTGCTCTATCGCGATGGCGTATTGGTGCAGGGCGCGACGCGAGGTGATGGTTTTAGCGGTGAAAATATTACCGCCAATGTGCGCACCATCGCTTCAATCCCCCTTAAATTACAGGGCCAGGGCTTCCCACCCGTGCTTGAAGTGAGGGGTGAAATTTACCTGCCTCGCGCTGGTTTTGATGCGATCAATGCCGAGGCCCTGGCCAAAGACGAAAAGCCTTTCGTCAATCCGCGCAATGCCGCTGCCGGCAGTCTACGTCAGCTTGACTCGCGGGTTACCGCCACCCGCCCCCTTGAAATGTGCGCCTATAGCCTGGGGCAGGCCGAGGGCGGTGAGCTGCCCGACACCCATTTGGCGACGATGTTGCGCCTCAAAGAATGGGGCTTTCTCACCAATAGTTTGATGGAGGCGGTAGTCGGTATCGAGGCCTGCATCGATTACTACCAGCGCCTGGCGCAGCTGCGCCCGAATCTGGCCTATGACATCGACGGCATTGTGTACAAGGTAAATAGTTTCCGCCTCCAGGAGGCCCTCGGCTTCGTCGCCCGGGCACCGCGCTGGGCGATAGCGCGTAAATTTCCCGCTGAAGAGGCGAGCACACGCTTGCTCGATGTGGAATTTCAGGTGGGTCGCACCGGTGCCATTACGCCTGTGGCTCGGCTGGAGCCGGTGTTTGTCGGCGGTGTGACGGTGAGTAATGCCACCCTGCACAACGAGGATGAAATCAAGCGCCTCGGCTTGCGTATCGGCGATCAGGTCGTGGTGCGGCGAGCGGGGGATGTGATCCCGCAAATTGCCCGCGTAGTGCCCAGTGAGATCGACAGGGATGGCTTGCAAAGCATCGTCTTTCCCACGACTTGTCCTGTCTGTGGTTCAGCCCTGCAGCGTAGTGATGAACAGGCGGTGTTGCGTTGCACGGGTGGCCTGGTCTGCGCGGCTCAGCGTAAAGAGGCGATCAAACACTTCGCCTCGCGCAAGGCTCTCGATATTGATGGCCTGGGCGATAAAATTATTGATCAGTTAGTGGATGCAAAGCTGATTCACAGTGTCGCCGATCTGTTTAGCCTGCGCATCGAACAATTGGCGGGTCTGGAGCGGATGGCGAGCAAATCGGCAGCCAACCTGGTTGAGGCCATCGCCGCCGCACGGCAAACGACATTGCCACGCTTGCTTTATGCACTGGGCATTCGAGAAGTGGGGGAGACCACTGCAAAACTACTCGCCAAGCATTTTGGTTCGCTGGAAAAATTACAGGAGGCCGACGCAGAGGCCCTGTTGGCTGTGCCTGATGTCGGCCCCGTTGTTGCCGACTTTGTAACGCAATTTTTAAGTAACCCTCATCATCTGGCCATTATTGCCAGTCTGCGTGTGGCCGGTGTTCAGTGGCCCGATATTCTGCCTGCCGATGAGCAGACACTGCCTTTGGCAGGGCAGATCTGGGTCTTGACCGGCACACTGGCAACCATGAGCCGGGGCGAGGGTAAAGAGCAGCTTGAAGCGCTGGGCGCGAAAGTGACGGGCAGCGTATCGGCAAAAACCACGTGCCTGGTGGCCGGCGAAAGTGCGGGCTCGAAGTTGGAGAAAGCGCGTTCACTCGGTGTCAGCGTTATTGATGAAGCCGAGCTTCTGGCCTTGTTGGCAAGTGAGGCTTGATTGTTGCTAAGAGCCTCTTAATTAAGGTAAGAGTAAGGGGCTGTTGTTAAGGCCTTCTTGTTAAGAGGCTCTTGTTAAGGATGTGTAGTTCAGGCTGATGGTCTGGAATACAATGGGCCTTCTAGGTTTAGACAATAACGTTATTCGGGGTTAGTTATGCAGGAAGAGTCCGTTGTTTACGGCTGTATTAAAGATGCGGTGTATCGCCCCGATGGTGTAGATCGCATTAAGGCTAACCGCGAGGCGATGGCTTCCCTGCCCAGTGCTGAAAGCTGGCCCCTGCTAAGTCGTGAAATGTTCAGCTCTTCCAGTCAGCTCGCCGGCGATATTAGTCAGCATACCGAAATTGTTCACTTTGGCGCGCCCTATCAGGGCATTGAATACGAGTGGCAAATGTGGATTGAGCAGTTTGAAGCACTGCTGCGCAAGATGTATTGGGTCAGCGCCTATGTGCATCTTGAGACCGAAATGTCCGGTGTTCATTCCTTTATCTGGGAGAGCATTGAAGCGGAATATCACAGCCCGGGCAGTGACGATATTCGCCTGCGCTGTGAGTGGGTGAAAGAAGCTATTTGATATTAACGTGCGCTCAGTCTTTAACCCTTCCCCTTAAGGTTCTTCAAGCGCGATGGGCATATAGAACCTGGGTAATTAGAACCTGGATAGTTAGAACCTGGATAATTAGAACCTATGGGGGGTGAAGGCCGGCGGCCAAGTCGTTTTCAATACTACCTGGGCGGGCTGGGTAGCAGCGCTGTGGCTATGGGCTTGCAGGTGGTGATTTTCCCCTGGCTGGTGGTGGGTGTCTTAGATGAGTCGGCAGATCGGGTTGGTTTAGCGCAAATGGCAGTCATGCTACCCAACCTGCTGCTTATTTTGCTTGGCGGGGCAGTTTCCGATAACCGCCACCTCGGCAGCTATCTTTTCCGTCTTTATCTGTTGTATTTACTGCCCTTTGGCATGATGTTTATTGCCGTTAATCAGGGCTACTTAAGCTACGAATTACTGATCGTGTTTGGTGCCAGCTATGGTGTCATCACCGCTTTTATTCAGCCGGCGCGGGAAAGCCTGTTATCTCAGGTTGCCAGTGAGGATTTACAGCGTTCGGTGGTGCGTACCACCCTGGTTCAGTTTGCGGCGCAAAGTCTGGGCTATTTATCGGCGGGCCTTTTTGATCGTATTGGATTAAGCGTGTTACTCGTTTTTCAAATGCTAATGTTTATCGTTGCGGGCCTGTTTATTCGCGCCAGTCAACCCGCTGGTGAAGGCTTGATACACAGACGTAAGCACCCGAGTCAGA
>CAYWXW010000003.1:0-2767 GCA_964462265.1 uncultured Porticoccaceae bacterium
AGAAAATTTTCCGCCCCATAAGGATTTTCCTGAATGGCATAACGAGTACCAAAAATTATGTTTGGTTGTCCAGAATCAGGATCTCTTACCTCAATGCTTTCAACTGGAATGTAAGGGCAGAAGTAAAAAGGTGCTTTCCATTCTGCTTCTGGTCTTCCTGACATATCTTTGTAACCAAGATAAATAACATTGTCATCTTCGAAAAGATCTACAAATACTCTCCATCTACCAACAAGTACACCCATAAAAGCATTGAGGGTTGGATCAAGAATTTTATTAGGAAGCATTGATCTATCAATAAATCCAAAAATATCAAGTGTTCCAAAAGTTTCAACATCAGTTACAATCCAGTTTGCGAATCCCATCATAGATGCTCTTGCTACATTACCTGATTCTCTTGAAAGAGTTGCAAGCAGAGATTCCACTTTTTGTTTCTGTGAAAGACCTGTTGCTGTAGAATAATCCCAAGGAATAATTCCACCAGTAGCAGCAGCTGTTTTCATCTGTGAAAGCATATCTTGATTTAATTCAAGTGCAAATTCCTGAGATGCGATTCCGCTAAATATTTCAGCCGCATCTTTTTTGTGTAATTTCTGAAGATCCTGTCTCATTTCTTCAGAATATTTTGCTTTCAATTTTTTAGTTTCGGCTGTTACAGTGATTTTCTCAATATTGATTGTGATCTGTTTGATATTTGCACTTGCAATTTCACCAGCATAAACAGTTGAGAAAGCGGCATAATCAGTGAAAACCTGTTTGTAACCCTGAACATTGTCAGTTACATAACTAATACTTGCAGATGGAGATGAATAAACTGCGGCATCATCAACATTTTCTCCTTCTACGAAAGTACCAGAAGTAACTTTTACAAGAAGTTTTGTTCCTTCTGCATAAACAACAGCACCAACAGCACCAGATGTTTCACCAACAATTGCTGTATTCTGTGTTGCAAAGTCTGTACCAACAGAAACGATCATAATAACACCGTTTGATTTTTTTACTCCTGTAGGTGCATTATCATCACCACCGTATGCTCTCCAAAGAGAGAATATCATACCAGTAGGTCCTTCCAGCATCTGTACACCAAAAATATCCAAACCAATAACAGCAGGATAACCTCTTTCAACGAGTTTGAAGAGGAATTTGTCGTAACCAGCTACTTCACCAGTAACTGTTCTTTCTTCTAATAGAGCAACCTGAGAACCAAGAATCTGAGCCATAACGCCCCTTTTTTCCTGTGGAATCTTTGATTCTTCAAGAGTTACCTTAAAGTCCTCAATGTGTTCTTCGATTAATTTTCCATAAATCATCTCATTTCTCCTTTTAAGTTATACTTACGGTTTAATTATCTATATTTTCTTTCAAGATCTGACATATAAACTTTTTCGTCTGCAAAAACACCCGCATCCTTTTTGCCTTCTTCAACTACTATCATTTTTTTCATACTTTCAATTGTCTCTTTAAAAGTATCAGCACTTTCAAAAACTAATGCATTAGATAATTTTTCAAATCTAATTTTATTTGCATCATTCATATCTTTTACAGCTTCCTCAATAATATCTTCTTTAATCTTTTTTATTGATTCTTCACTACTCTTATTTATAAGAGTTGACATGCTTTCTGTTAGAACTGACATGTTTTTAGTCATAATAGCTAATGCATCTTTAAGTTCATCAATATCTTCTTTTACATTAACCTGAGCTTTTGATTTACCATCTACATGATCTCCAATATCAGATACTTTGTCTGATACTGTTGTGTCTGATTTATCACTACCAGCAAGAAGATCATCATTGTTAAGCATAGATTTAAATTTTTCTTCACCTTCTGGCATAAGTTTAATGTTAAACATTTTCTCATAACCATCTTTAGCGTCAGCCCAAGCCATTGCATTTGATCTTTCTTTAAAAATTCTGTAAGCATTATCACTAACAGTATCAACAGATTTACCTTCACCGTTGAGTACTATTTCATTGTTGATTTTTGCTTTAAATGATTCTTCACCCTCTGGTACTATTTTGATATTAAACATCTTTTCAAATACAGCTTTAGCTTCAGAATATGTCATAACTTTGTGTTTGTTTTTCTCAGCAAAGTCTTTATACATATCATCACTAATAGTTGTATTAGCACCACCAAAGTTAGGATCTTTTGGTTCCTTTTCCTTGCCTTTAGGTTCAGTACCTTTAGCTGGATAATTTTTAGTTTTCATTGCTCCCTCCTCAAGGGTTTCATCATTAATATAATTTAATTCTTCTTGTGTTAAAGTTTTTTCTTCTTTCACAAAATAAACATTTAAACCATATTTAGCAAGATTCTCAACAAATCTCTCCATGATATAAGCATATCTTGTCTCTGTTGTATATGGTTTTATATCTTCTTTAATTGTTGATAGTACACCTGATAGATTATCACCTTTCATAACATCAAGGCTTTTTTCTGATAAATACTCAACAATGTTTGTTGATAGAGATGAATTTATTTTTTCATTAATTTGCTCATCATAATTAATACTTTCATTAGATGTTTTGTAATCATTTGCATCTTTATATCCACGTCTATAACCTTTACCATAACCGCTCTCATCTTCATCGGTTACTGATGGATCTTCTCCATTCATTTTATCTTTATGACCAGCATCATAACCTTTTTTATAATCAGCTTCCTCTACACCCTCTGGTCTTTTTACAGACTCTTTAACGATTTTCTTTTTTGATTTTTTGTCATCATTATCTTTGTCATCATCTTCATTATCTTTGTCATCATC
>CAYWXW010000003.1:2867-56929 GCA_964462265.1 uncultured Porticoccaceae bacterium
TCATTATCTTTGTCATCATCTTCATTATCTTTGTCATCATCAACTGATTCTTTAGTTGATAAAGGTGTTTTCTTTTTATCTGGATTATCACTTACTGTGTCCTCATCACCTGTTACTGGTTTTACTTTTCCATTTAAAGGTTCAGCATATGTTTCAGGGTCAGTATGTTCTTTATCTTTTTTAGCTCTATTAAAGCCTTCCATAATACCTTTACCATAATCTGTTTCCAGCTCTTCTTTTGTTAAAACAGGTGCGTCTGGAAATGCTTTTTGACCAACCTGTAAACCATCATCAAAGGTTTGACCTGTTACTGCTCCACCTAAATAAAGCTGTGCTTTGCCTTCAAGCCATGATTTAAAATCACCCATAGTATGACCCTCAGAGCCATTAACTATAAATGTATCAAGTCTTTCCTCATCATATTGACGTATTGTTACAACATATGCGTCATCACCAAAATTAGAATCTAATATCTGATAATCAAATTCAGAATTTTTTTCTTTTAATGGTTTAAGTAGATTCAAAATAGCAACATGAGTAGCAGATGCGCCTTCTGGATCAGCTGTATTTGAAACCTCTCCTACTTCTTCTCCTTCTTCAAGTACCATACCTTCATTAACTTTTTCAACCATTGCTTCACAAAAAGCAATGTAAGATTCTTCATTAATCTCAGTAAGATTTTCTTCAACAAAACTTAAAATAGCTTCTGGATTTTTATTCTCGATTGATTCAAGAAGTTTATCCTTAAATAGAGAATGCTGTTCTACAGTAAATTTTGCATCTTCTAAGATCTTTTTAATTGTAATTTTCATCTTTCGATCTCCTTAGATTTTCATTTTAAGTATATCATCATATATTTTATTTATAACGTCTTTTAACCCATTCTTTGGAGTTCTATGTAATAAATATTTTGATTCTTCAATTATTTGAGTTGCATATACTGACTGCATTAAATCAACACTCTCAAAAATCATATTCATGACATCTTCTTTAATATATGTTGGTATTGCAGATGGTGCAGAATTATTCCAAACAACGTCTGCTGGTGTAATTAATTTTAAATCTTCTACAATAACCATATCTTTTGTTTTAAGAAGTTTACCTGCGGCACGACTTGATGTTGCTATCTGTATACCATGATCCATATGACCAATAACCAATAAACCTAAACCATATGGTAAAACCTGTGATTTATGTCTGAAATCGTTTGTCTCACCAATTCTTTCATACTCAAGAATTTTTATAGCAATTCTCTCAGGATTTATTGATAATTCACCACTATGATTTAATTCTCCTACAGCTCTACCATTTTGAATTTCTGTTTGATATGACTCAGCTTCTCTTATCATTGGATCGAGCTTATAAAATCTCTTATTACGATTTAAAAATTCAGCCTGAGTAGCAACCCCCTCAAGTATATATTTCTTACCGTCATCATCATTTTCAATCTTTGTTTCAGTTATTTTAGATTCTTCTGTACAGACCCAAACATCACTGTTATCTATTTTTTTAGCATTGGTATTTTCCATAATACACCCCATTAATATTTAATATCTTCATTATAATCATCTTTTGGTATAAGCCCCAATTTAATCTTTAAATGTCTCTCATTTGCAAGACGTATAAGATTTGATTTACGTTCCTCTTTTATTTTTATAACCTCATCAGGTGTCATATTAAAAACAGTTTCATAAAACCAATCAAGACTCTGATAACCATCCTCGACAATCTCTTTAGCTTGTGGATATTTATCAAAAATACCCATTAGCTCCTGATATTTTTTATGTTCTTCATATTTATTGTCATTATTATAATCATATTGAATTAATGGTACCAAACGCTTCCAATCTTCAATACCAATTTTATTCTGAGCTATTAGATCAACTTTCATTAATCCATTAAATATTGGTCGTATTGATCTTTTTCTTTCTTTTTTAATAAATTTAAAAAAGTCTAATTCTTCTCTATCAATTTCATCTTTACGACTTGAGAAATTAAAAGCCTTTTGTTCCTCAAATCTTGAAACAGGTACATTTAAACTACGTATACCTTTTCTTTCAAAATAACTAATGTCGGATATATCTGACATTGGAGCTGATCCTCTTAATATATCAACCTCATGACCTTCGCCCTGTTGTTTTGAAAACCAAAAATTCTCCATTAATGCTAATGATGATGTATCACCTCTAATTTCACCAGTTGTACCATCTATATAAAATCTATTACGATATTGTCGCATTAGATTACGCATATATTGTTCACCCATATTTTTATCAAGATTTTTTGTATCTATTTTAAATACAAATCTCTCTGGGCTTCTGGACATACGTGATATAACTAAACTATTTTCCATCATTTTAAGAGATGATATTGGTCTTATTGCTTTATTTAAAGGACCTATTATTAATCCTTCTTTACCAATCATACCACTATCAATAAAAAGAACAAACTCAACTGGTATATCTACGAATTTTTCAGCTTTTTCTCTAACGTCATGCTTCTTAAAAGTATATCTATAGTAAAGTAAACCATCTTCTTTTTTAATTTTCTTAATACGTAAAGGATCTAACCAATATACATTTTTAAGACCAACACCAATTTCAAAATCCATATACAAATATAATCTTGCGTCAACATACCATCTTCTAAATAACATTTCACCTTCAACTGAAAAATTTAGAATGTTATATACACGATCAAATGAAGCTAATGTCTCATCTCTCAAATAACTTAAAACATAATCTTCAATAATATTTGATTCTTTTTTAATCTTTATTTTTACTGGTTCATCCTCATCCGAAACTATAGCTTCATTTGTGATAATATCTATTGCATGCTCAACCTCTGTAATCTCTGCATATTCTCGATATTTATTAATTAATTCTTTACTATTATGTAGATTTTTTTCATGTACACCATTAGAAAAAAAAGAGAAAAAATTAGCTCCATTATCAAGTATATATTCTTTATTCTGTTCATCTTTTAACATTCTCTCAACAGAATGCCTAAATGTTAGATAACTCCCTGATCTAACATCTCTTGATCTTCTTGATACCATATTTTAACCTATTAATAATTCATATCGATATTATTTATATCTATTTAAAACTCCAATCTGAATCAGCATATTTTATATAGTTTCTTTCAACCTCAGCATAAATCTCTTTAGCCGTTTTACGTTTAAATACAGGTGCAAATGTCATATTTAATTCTTGGTATTTATCTAATTCACCCATATTTAATTTAAATATACGACTGGCAATATGATTTGGTAAATATGATCTAACACATACTTTTAAAACAGAGTTTTTATGAGATCCTAAAAACTGATTCATATAAGTTTCACCCCAACGTTGTAGTAATTTTTGATCAACTTCATCTAAATTAACTTCATGTTTGGTGTTTAAACTATAATATGTTCGAACTCTATTTTTTAGATATTTAATATAATTCTTAATAAAAATTTTTCTATTTGCTGGCTTTAAATAATGTAAATTAAAAGCAAAAATTCTACCTTTATCAAAAGTTATTGGTATATATAAAGGGAACTCATCATAAAAAGGTAATTTTTGAGGATCATCTTTATATTTAGGTATATAGATATGTGCATATATATTTGCAATACTGAGTTTTTTTAGACCTCGACCCATAGGTGAAAATGATGTACGTGCAATCTTTATATCTTTTTTTAATTTTCGATCACTACGTTTTTCAATATTACCTTTCGCATCTCTAACAATATCATGAAAAAGAGACCAAAAATATGATCGTGATTTATCACTACTATTTTTCAATTATACCAACCTCTTTCAATGTATAATAATAAAATCTATTATCACTATAATCAACTAAATAAAAATACATGCCGTTATTTATAGCATATGTGTTCGCTGATAACCATTTAGCTTTATTTAAATTATATACTAAAAGATCCTTCATAAAACCCTTTGGGCTATTAAATCTTTTTTGTTTATTAGGAGGGAACATTTGTTTTTTAGGTTTTATTTCAACTAACATTTTAAAAACCCCACCATCCTTTTTTTTATGTTTAACATAAAAATCAATTTTATACCTACGCACTTTTTTTGTAATGGGATCGTAATATCTAACCATTTTTCTTTCATAAGACCATTTTATAACATCAGGATTGTAATCACAAAAAACCATATAATTTAATTCCCATGATGATAGGAATCTCAATTTAAAAGAAGCCCCATCATATTTTGAAATATTTTGTATGTTGTAAAATCCTTTTTTAGCCATATATTTATTTATATGGATTATTTTTTAGATTATTTTATATGATTGTTTATCAAAAGATTCAAAAAGATGATCATATTCCGTTGATCTATAACTATTTTTTTGAGCGAAATAAAATTCTTTAGCTTCCTCATTATTTAAAATTGAATTGACAGGGTAAAGATATAAATTACCTATCATTACACCAGAGTTAATAATATTTGGTAAATTTATATCAACAATATAATATTCTTTGTTTAGTAAATTACATTGGGCGACTATTTGTTTTGGAACCATATAAAGTCTATCATCAAGATCTTTTATAAAAACCTTTTGACCTATAACATATTTAAAATTCATATTAGCTTACCTTTAAGGATTATTAATTCTTTTATATAAACCTGTTTAATATCTATGTTTTTATATTTTTTTATGAGATCAGCATTTTTTATAATCTTATTTTCTAATTCTGATATATGTTCATCAGTTAATCTATATATCGGTATATTTAAAAATGATTCAATGTAATCAGCATTATCAATAATATCTTTAAAATCTTTTTTCGTAACCTTTAATTTTAATTTGGATATTAATTTAATAGCTTTTTTAATAAATGTTATTTTTGACACTAAAAATAACACATCTTTTTGAAGATCTATTATTAATTGCTTATATCTATTCTTATATATCGATAATCTATAATCTATGAAATCATCAATAATATCAAAAATATTTTCATAAACTTTTAATTTACCATCTTTTATGCAGGTTAGATTATAATTTACATATTGATATAATTTTAAAGTTTTTATGATATCGATATTTTCAATATTATTTTTAAATCTAATCTCAATATTGAAATTATCACCCTGACTATTATCAATATAAGATGTAATTAGATCTTTATCCTCTAACTCATTTAATATTTTTATATATTTTGGTCTATCATATTGAGGTGGTAATTCAATTATATTTATTTTTTGTTTACCTTTTATTTCAAATTTACCAGCAATATAAATTCGATTCAGATCAACTCTCTCTATATCAAGATTCATATTTCGCCAAAAAGGTAATATATCATTAGTTTTTTTACCTTTTAAATGACGTATAATATAATTAATCAAATCAAGTGGGTTATGAGGTGGTATATTCGTTGCGTGTCCAAGCCCTATACCACTTTTTTGATTTACTAATATCATTGGTATAATTGGGTAATAAAACTTTGGCTCCTTAGCCATTTGATCATCTGATGACTCATGCAAAAAATCATCCATAAAAATATAATCTGAAATTTTATTATATTTAATCTTAATATATCTTGCTGATGCTGATTCTCTAAATTGGCGATTACCAAAATTTCCATAACCAATTAATAAATTTATATTATTATTGGATGCAATAAAATCAGTAGCCATATTTACGGCCGCATCAAAAGAAGATTTATCACCATGATGATAACCGCTTTCAGTTACACCACCAATTAATTTTAACATTGGTTGAAAATTATCTCTCATTTGTTTCTGAGCAACATAAAAAATCTTTCTTTGTACTGGTATCATACCATCTTCGAATGATGGTATACCTCGATTATATAAAGTATAATAACCATGATTTCGATATTCCTTATCAACAAAATCAACAATATCAATTACTTCATTCATGATGATATAACCTCATAATCCTTTTCAGGTTCAGGTATAATTGCATCAAACACTTTTTTATAATCTTCAATTGTATTTGTACTGATGAACAAACGATAAGTTTTATCTAATTTTTCAAATGATGTTGGGTAATAAAAATCTAAAAATTTTAATAATTTTAAATTATTCTTATTTATATCATGCCTTATTCTCTGACCAGTTTTATCAAATGAAAAAGCCATTGACCGCAATGGTTCGATTATCGGTTCCTTACTAAAATCATCATAGAGTATCTTGTCAACAACAGCAAACACATCATGTAGCTTATCACCATCATGTAGACCTATTATATCAACTCCAAATTCAGTACTCCAACCAACCATTATACGCATTTTATCATAATCTGACATTTTTTATCTCCTTTTTGTTTTCCATGTACTTTTCCAATTTAAACCTAATTCTTTCATACAATCGAGCATTATTTTTGCAAAAATACGATTGAACTGAGCATTATAATCCACATATTTAATCAAATTAAATTCTTCATATAATTTCTCATCAAAAGCAATATATTTTATACCCACACTATTAGGCTCTTTAAGAAATATAAATTTTGCCTTTGAACCTTCTATGATTTTCTTATCTTCACCCAAATCATACTTATCAATTAAATTATTGTAAACTATAGCACCTTTGGCATTTTCATGTGTACCACCATCTTTACCTTGATTATAATTACGTAAATCCTTTTTCCAATTACTACGTTGTCGCTTTTTATCATTGATGTTTTTATCAATATAATTAACGTTCGATGATATAGCTATATCTCTATAATCATAAGTATTAAACTCTTTTTTAAAAGCCTTTAAAATCGAATAAAGTTCTCTACCACTTTTACGATCGAGTATCATTTTAATCATATCTTTCATTTTTGGCTTAACACAATCAGGTATTGAACTCTTTACAATTGGAAACCCAACAATTTTAATCTTAGGCTCTTTATAGTATTTAATCTTTTCATCAGAATAAATTCTCAAAGCATAGTATCTCTTATTTTGCCAAAATGATCTATCTGCAATAACCTCTCTACCCATATGCATTTTATTTTCAAAGGCATGACATCTATCAGCCAAAACACTATAGCCACGACTTAGTTCCTTTGTAATAACATTATCAGCATAATCAAATAACCAATTAATAGTTTCCTCATGGGTCATATTTTTATATTTTTTATCTACAACAGGCGATAAACATAAATACATAGAGTCAGTTGATGAACCTACAACAAAATCATGATCTTTTATATCACATTCCTCATTCAAAAAATCATTAATCCAATTAATGATAAACCTAATTGAAAGCTGACCAGCAGATGTAATAGACTCACCTATGAAAGAATTATAATATCTAAAATTTTTCTCCAAGAAAGCACCATAAAATGAATTTAGAAAAATCTTTAAAACATATTGCTCATTGTTTAATATATCAGCTTCTATTTTCATTTTTTTAATCTTTTGTTTATCTGTCTCATTTTGCATTAAGTTATAAAGCTCGTTAGCTTTCTTTTGAAAAACTTTACGATCTTTATATATACTTTCCATAATTATAGGTGCAATACCTCTAATATCTGATCTAAAAAACGATCCAGATGGTGTCATTATTAAATTATGTGACGCTATATAAGCATAATCAATCTTATTTTCTAGTGTAAGATCAACACCATTAGAATGAGGGAATGGTTCAATATGATCTACTTTTTCTCTAGCCATCTCAGCATATTGTATTAATTTTTTATCTTTAATTTTCTCTAAAGGAATATATGTCTCAGGACTAATGTTATATTGCATAATTAAATGAGGATAAAGAGAATTAAGGTCAAATGATGTAACCCAATCATATATATTTGGTATTGGTTGTTTATTATAAGCACCCTCAATACTTCTTGGTTCAACATGTATAATTGGTGGTATAATTAGATTTAAGTTTTTAAGATAAACCGATAAATAACCATCCCATAAAATCGTATTATGTTCAAACTGTTTAAATGGTAAAGAACATAAATGTACCATACCAAATGCAGTTGATATATAACTTAACTTTTTATCCATCAAATATAATAAATCAGTATCTACAATATTATATTCAAAATATATTTGAGGTCGATTATGATAAAAATCCCAAAATGACTCCTCATGTTCAATTTTAGTATGACCTAGTTCTAATTTAGCAACATCTTTTAACTTCCAACTTGGCTTCTCACCACGAGTATATTTTTTATATACGTTCATATAGTCAATAAGAGTTATACCAACAATATCATATGATGGTACATAATTACCTCTCAAATCCTTATGTCTAGTTTTACGTATTGTTTTAAATGGTGATAACTCTTTTAGTTTGTCTTCACTAAATAACTTAATGATGCGATTAAAAATATAAGGCATATCATATAGTTCACTATTATAACCAACAAAGGTATCAATATTTGTCTCAGAAACCCATTTAATAAAGGAATTTAATAATTCTCTCTCATCAACAAATTCTTCATATATTATATTTTTGGTGTATGCTAAATAATCGAGCATATCTTTATAGTATTTTGTTTTTTCTTTATCTTTTTTAAACTCTTTTATTTTTTCTTTAATATGTAATTTAGTCTCTTTAAATTTTTTAAACTCTGACATCTCAGGATATCGATTTAAAAACATCTTAAATTTACGAAATATTTGTCTTTGTTTTTTATACTTATGCATACTATCCGTACGCAAGCCCCAAAGCCTTGTTTCCCTATCAGTTGATCTAACAACACATATAGCAGTAATTGGGTATTTAACATTAATTGCGTCTGGGAATTCTTTAAATGATAAAACCTCAATATCTATAAAATAATGACTTAACAAAGCAAAATTCTTATTCAAAGATAGTTTTTTACGTTGTATATATTGATTTACTATAGCTTGAGATCCTAGATGACCATAAACTCTATTCTCTCCGATCTCTTTAATGTAATCCTTATAATCATAAATATTATTAAATTTTACTTTCTTTAGATTTTCATCAGTTATAAATCCTTTAAATTTAGACACACCTTGATCTTTAATATATAAAGATGGTTTAAATTTTGTATCTTTTATAAGCGTATATTTACCATCTTCATCATATTTTTTACAAAATACATTATTACCAATATTTCTAATATATGAGTACATTATTTTTTAACCTTATTTTCTTTAATTTTATAATTATTTAACCAAGCTTGCACCATATCATCACCACCAATTAATTGCCTTATATCTATTTCCTCAGATATTTCAGATAATGATTTTTTTGCATATTTTTGCATATTAACAATACGTGGATCATTGCGATCAATTGTTTCTTTGCAATGTATATATGGATGATATAATTTGGTTTGAGTAATCTCAGACTCAATCATTTTTAAAATTGATATTGGTTTAACTTTACGAGCAAAAACCAAACTAGCATATAAAGCCAAACGTTCCGTTTTTGGAGACATGCCCAAATAATTAATTAATGGAAATAAAACACCATTATTATTTATTTTACAATATCGAAGTGAGAATTTTTCATTTTTAGTTATCTCAACAACATGTTCAATCTTTGATAAATCATAACCTTTGGTTTTATATTTACTTAAATCAACTTTACGATCTTTTAGATCATTTAAAGCTTCCTCAAAAGTTACATAACCAGTTGTTATATAGTATTTTGCTTTGTTTGTTTTCTTATTAACCGACTTAGAAAAAATACCATAAAAATTTACACCATTATCTATTATCTTACTATATTTACGTAATTGTAATAAAACAAGTAATTCAAAAGGTGATATTGTATACTCTTTTAATTCAAAATTAGGTAATAAAGTATTACCTCGAAAATCTCTAACTTTGCGCATAAAAATGTACCTCTTAACAACAAATAAACTCTTTATATTATATTTATAATTTAAAATCAAACATAATATGATCTTTCTTTAAAAACTCTCACTCGATTATTGAGTTCAAAAATAGCATTAAAACCATAATATGTATTTCTTTCAAAATATGATATAAAATCATCATCATTCCAACCTTTTTGTTTTAAATCATTTATATCTTTTTCTTTCATTTCAACATCCCATATCATTAAACCAAAACCCATATCTATTACCTTTAATGCGCTTTCATATAAGTTCTTATTATCATATTCATTATCAAAAACATATATTATATTTCTTAAATTAATATTTTTTGGAATATTTTCAAATTTTAAATTCAAAGATAACATAGCCAAAATTTGTCTATCTTTTGAGAAAGATAATTTGTCATATATACCTTCCAATATATAAACCTTTTTATTAAAATCTACTTTATTTATTCCTAAAAATTCAATAGTGATATCATCAACTGTTAAATTAAAAAATCTTTGATATGATGTAGAATCTAAATTTCTAATTGCGAATCCATATAATAAATTCTCATGATTATAAAATGGGTAAAGTAAACCCTCAATATTTACTGATTTATCTATATATTTTTTACTCTTAAAGATCTTTTTAAAAAAAGCATATGGATCACCACTAAAATAATAAATTTTTTTCCAGTGCCTTTTTGGTATTTGCCTTTTAGATAAATATAGTGCTGGTATACTATTTTCCATATAATCAGAAACAGGATGTAAATAATCAGTAATTTTCTTTATTTTTATTTTCTTTTTTATAGGTAATGTTATTTTTTTACTTCTTTTATTACCACCTTTAATAACCTCATTAAAATTAGAATCTTTAATTTCTTTTAATAACTCATAATACATAGACTCGTTTAATGTTTTAATAAACTGAGGGAAACTTAATTTAGTACCACATTTATGACAATAAAATTTTGGATAATCACTATCAACAGCTAATATATAAGCACGACCATTTGATTTATGACTCTGAAGATCACCACACCCAACTAATGGACATTTAAAATAAAAATGATTTCTTGTCTTTTTAAATCGTTTAAGATTTAAACGATCTAGGTATTTCAAAACAATATATCTATTCATCAACTGCCATATCAGAATAATTATATTTTAAACCCTTTACAAGACTACCAATAGAATGATCATCTAAACTCTGTTCCTGATTTGTATTTTCAAATTGATAAATCTTACGTTTACGCATATCTAATCGAGTTGTCTCATATTTTTTATCGTCATTTATAACTTGTATGAAATAATTATAATGACATGATGTTAACCACGAAAAACCCTCTCTACCAATATTTACATCAAATGTATAAAAATACCCATAATAATACATCCTCTCTATACTATGTGATAGCATCTCATACTTTAATTCTTTAGTTTTAGATCTAAATTTAGGTGATTTTAATAATTCTTTACCAGCTTTATAATAATCTATTATTAATTCATCTTTTAATAATCGCAATTGTTTTTCATACTCTTTATAAATTGGACAATTTTCTTTTCTATCATCAGGAAAGGCTTTTAAAAAATAATGAATGTTTCTATATCTCTCTAATTTTAAAGTAATGATGGTTTTATTTAGATAATGATTTTTCTTAGTATCATTTACTTTTTTCTTTTTAATAATCTTATATTCATCTGGAACACTAGATTGTTTTTTATTTTCTTGTTTTGCCTTTTCCTTTTTTTCTTTTTTTAATTCTAATTTCCAAGCAGGAATTCTTTTACGACTTTTTTTATTTGCCATTTAATTTACCCTCCAACCACAACTTACGATATGAAGCATCATCTGAAAATATTTTTTCTATATAGCTCGATGTAATATCAGATATTTGGATTTTCTTATATCTTGGATTAAAAATTATATCCCTATATTGATTTTCATCGTAAGTACCCAAACCTTTATAATAATTAATATCAAAACCTACTAAATCAGCATTAATAAAATCATCATAATTATAAAATATCTTTTCTGTTTTTTTATTTTTAGCAATAACCAAAGGCGCACTAACAATACGTAATCTACCTTTGGTTATTATATCTGGGAAAAATTTGTAAAAAAACAAAATTAATAACATTGCTATATGTTGTCCATCGGTATCATTATCAACCAAAAGATATATATTCTTAAAATTTATTTTATTTAAATAATTATCGTCTCTAAGATCAACACCCAAAACTAAAAGTAAATCATTAACTTTTTTACTTTGACGTACTTTTAACTCACGCATATTAATTACATTAATAAACTTGCCACCCAATGCATAAAATGCATGTTTCTTATTATCTCGTACTTTTAAGCCCATACCTATAGCAGAGTCACCCTCAGCAATAAAAAGATCACCTTCCCCTTTTTTATGCTTTTCAATACGTATAAATTTATCTAAATTTTTTAAATTTCTCTTTTTCTCAATCTTAATTATTTTTGTTATCTCTTTCTCTTCTGCAACACTATTATATTGAGATGCTAAATTATAAAACAATGTTTCATTGTGCTGAAAATAATTATTTAAAAATTCACATATTTTAACAATATGATCTTTCATAATATTATTATATTCGATGATTGATATGGTAATTTTAGACTTATATTGTCCAATAAAATTTGGACTTAAAATACCATTTATAGAAAATAAAATATAAAATTCTTTTTGTATCAATGATGGTTTTAAGTCAACTTTGTATTTTTGATTTATTAATTTTCTTAAATAACCATAAACCATTGTAGTCATATTTGATAAATGAGACCCACCATCATATGTATTTACACCATTTGCAAAAGTAATATCAGCTTCGTTATCATTTTTTGAATATAAACCTAATAAAATATTACCATTACGATATACCATACCATTTTTTAAATATTGTGGTAAGCCATATATTATTTCTTCATCATTTAAATATATGCTCATATCATCATATAAAGTTTTTATCTCAATTAACTTCATTTTAATAATATTAAAAATATTATCAAAGGTTAATAATTCAATATTTTTAAATTTTTCCAAATCAATAATAAAATTTAAAGTTGTACCTCTTGTATGAGATCTGCGTCTAAGTAATTTTTCATTAATCTCACTCATATTATTTTCACATTTAAGAACATATTTATTATGATCATTAACAGTCACAACTTTAAATTTCTTAGAAAATAAATTAGTGAGTGATACCCCAACACCGTTCATACCAATACCAGATCTTTGTGTGTCATCAAAGTTTGACCCAGCCATTAATGATGTGAATGCTATTTTAGCAGAGATATCATCATTTATTTTGTCTGTACTTAAACCTCGACCATTATCCTCAATAGTATAAAGAACATGATCTTTTTTATTTTTTATATTTACTTTGAGTATATTACCAAATTTACCTTTAGTTTTTATATATTCATCAATTGCATTATCAATTGGTTCTTGTATTATTTTAAAATACCCATCATTGTAATATATCTCATCATAATATGGTTCATCATCTTCAATAAACCACATATATTTTTTATATGTGGTAATATCACCAATATACATTGATGATCTTTTAAATACATGTTCGACTTGAGATAATTGTTGTATTTTATCTGATTTCATTATAATTCCTTGCAACAAAAAAGTTTTACTTAGTCATTTAAGTAAAACTTACTAAATTTTTTTATTGATGTCAAGATTTATCTTAATTTAAATAGACCAGTTTGTATATCTTTTTTTAGATCAGGTATTTCGTATTTTTTTAAATAATCAAATAATTTATTTCTTGATATTTTTCTGTCTTCCAATATTATATTTTTATTTTCATAAACGTTTAATATCTTCTCAATTATATAATCAGGAATAAAATCAAGACTTATCATTTGCCTATTTTGTTCATATCTTTCTTTATATTGAGATTTTATTTCTTTTAAGTTTTTTCTTCTTGTTTCTTTATCAACATCATCACCAAACCATTGATTGATTTTAGACTCACCTAGACCCTTAGCTCTTTGTGGTTTTCCTGTTTTCTCATTTATGGGTGTATTAGTATAAAAATCTATAGGATTAAAAATATTTGGAACATCATCAGTTGCATCACCCATTAGAATATGTGATATTAAATATAGTTTAGGTTTTTTAACTTTCATAAATTCATTTTTAACAGGATCAAATATTTTAACTGTTTTATATTTTAATAATTGTTTAAAATCCTTATCAGATGATATAATAAAAATATTATGTGTATTATTAAACTCGTTTGTTAATGTGCCTATAATATCATCACCTTCCGCATCTTTTATACTCAACATTGGAATCTCAAACAGATCAGATATCTCATTTGCAATAATGCTCATCTGATCATTAAAACTATCCCAATCAATATTTTCATCTTTATTTTCTTTTCTTCTTTTTTTATAAAAAGGATTTTCTTTTTCTCTCCATGTACCATGATCACAACATAAAATGTAATTTTTTATGTTGATATCATTGTTTTTCTTAAATAATAAAATACTTTTAATAACACCATATCTCACATTTTTATATGCTTCTGTATAATCAACTTTTTTGATATCATTATTCTTTAATAATGATGATTGTCTGGTTACCTCCGGCATAGCATATCTATAAAATATCTGTGAAAAATCAAATAAAACCATACTTTTTTTACTCATAATTTACTCCATAATTTCATAACAACAAATTTATCTAACAAATGTAAATGACTGTTCTAGTAATAATTTTTCAAAATTTATATTTTCTTCAAAACAATAAATAAAATATTTTCCAGAATCAGATGTCTGTAAGCTACTATTATATGGTGCAGTATTTCTTATTTCGACACAATCACCAATTTTTAAATTAGTATTACTAAAACTGTATTTAGCAACTAAAGTATTATTAAAATAATAATCTTCAAGATATAAAGAATTATGTAATGTTTTTATATTATTAATTCTATCTTGAGGATAAAATACATCATTATCTATGCCCTTATTAATATATGATGGTGTTTTTGTATCAACATCAAAATTATATAAAATATAACCAGCCTTTGATGATTGACCATTATATAAATTACGAAATGACCCCTGAATATTATTTGTGCGGTCAGTATCGTTTGTACCTATGACATTACTTAGATCAAACCTAAAAGTACTCGGAGAATTGAGAATAATACCTCTTTCTCTAACATAAATATCGGTATTATTATTACGTTCATATATAAAACTTGGTTCATCACCTAAGTATCTTATAATATTAATATCTTCTAATATATTTGCATTACGACAATAATAAGTATATTTGTTATTATCAGTAATATCTACATTTATATTTAATTCATAATATTTAAAGATTTCATTTAACATCTCTGATTTTGTTTTATTAACAAAAGTTTTATTAAATCTATCATTCATTAAATCATATAAACGATGATCTACTAGATCAAATTTTATATTTTGTATACTTGTGGATTTCTCCAATTCATTTGATGGGATTGCATTTATTTTAAATAAAAACTCACGTGTTTCAAAATAATCTTCCATTAATCCTGTAGCATATGATATTCTAATTGTATCACCACTCTCTATAAATGATGATAATGATTCTTCTGTCTGAATCATAAGTTGCGCAACAGGAAATATGTTTAAGGATGAATGTACTATGTTTAAATATCGACATAATGCAGTAATTTCAATTTCTTTTTTATTGATATTTCTAAGAAAAATACCATTTAATTTAAATCGCCTATTTTGATTACGTCTCTCTATTACCATTTTATTTACTTATAATTATTTTTAACAAACTTAACATTCTCATCCCAACTTTTAGTACCCATTTTTTCAAGTTCAATAAAACTCAAAGACATATCATAAATTGGTTCACCTGATGGTGTTCTTGAAAAATTTACATTCTGAGATGTATCTCCAAAATTAAATGTGCTATCTACTAGACCACAATTATAATAATTTAAAAATGGATCGATTGAAGTCTGTTGATCATTTATATTTGATCCATAACTCGTGAAACTTATAAACCAAGTTGCTGGTGCTGATACTGACCACACATCATCTTTATAATTACCAATTTGTGTGGCTCTAAAAATTTCTCGAATGAGTTTTAAATCTTTTTCTTCTTCCGCATTTTGAGGTTTCATAAGATTATATGTAACACCAAAAGTACGTCTTTCAACACCATCATAAATCATCATATCATGTGGATTTTCCATATATCCATTACCAATAATAGACCGACCTAAAGCTTTCCATTCTTCAGGTGCTGATGATAATATATTAGCTATTCCGCCTAAAGCATTACCAGCCATATTACCTCCAAACATATTTAGAGCATTACCACCCATTTTCATGATTGTTGTAAAATTAGCTAAAGACCACTTAAAGAATTCACCACTAGCCAATAAATCAAGACCATTTATTAACTTATAATTAGATTTTAATGTATCTCTAACTTTATTAATTGGTAAAGTTATACTTCGAACAATTTTACCATCGGGGTCTATTAATTGTTCAGCATAAATAATTCTCTCAGCTTGATCTAATCTATCAATAATTACTTGTTTTTTATCACTATTACCTGTTAAACTATTCTTTAATTTTTCTTTATTAAGCATAAATTGTACGATTTTAGGTACAAACGTAACATATGCTTTACCTTCCAATGGCATATCAGCTATTTTATTTGGATATATTATATCTCTAAACTCTCTTGTTTTTGCCATTTTACCATTCCATTATTTTAATATTATTATTACGACTTTCTTGATATGTGAGTACTTTAAATTTTATATACTCATCCGTAATAAAAATTGTATTTTCCTTACCAGATTGATCTAAATAAACCCACTCTTTTAGATCATCATTATTTATGATTTTGATTAGATCATATTTAACTAATATTTGAGCTATTTTATTACGCAGTCTTAAATTTCTCTCATTTATATTACTATAGTCAGAATGATCTAATGCATACATTTCTGACCAATGTACAATATAATATTTATTGCGTCTATGATATAAGTAACATTCCTGTATATATACATCATCTTTTAGTGTGCATATTCTAGCAATTGTTTCCCTAACTAATCTATAACCATTTTCATTGATAAATTTAATTTCAATAAAATTTGATAATAATAAAAAATCATTTGATTTAGCTTCTATCGTTTTTGAAAACATAAAATCTCTTTTTAACCTCTTCCTCGATATCATCATCTAAAATCAAAGTATTAAAAAAATCTATTTCATTTTCTTCATTTGATTTATTTTCAACTTCTATTTCTTCAAAAGCAAATTCTTTATTTCTGAAGAAATATTTAACGTCAATTGGTTTATAATTCACATTTACATAGTTTATAATTTTATTTATAACATCATTATCATCACTATCTATTGATATTTTAACTTTCTTATTATCAATATTATCAATTACATCAAGCCAATTATCATTATCAAATTCCTTAATATATAATTCAATAAAAATATCATCATGCATATATACTGATTTTAGTTCTCTTTTATTATTTAAAATAAAGGTTTCATGATTTGTACCCTCACCAAATTTTGTTTGATATGGTGATCCCAAGTATACAACATTACGCTTTGTTTGATTTAAATGATAATGACCTGATATTACTTTATCATATTTATTATAAGTAGATCTTTTAAGCTGACTTGATGTCATAATATATTTATCATTAGTCTGAAATCCGCTCAATTCAAAATGACCCAGTAAAATATAATCACTTTTATTATATTTCATTATATCTGATATTATTTTTTCATTATTTTCTTTTGGTATCCATGGACATAAAACAATTTTTTCATCATCTAATACCAAAACATCATCTTGAATGAATCTAACATCACATTTGATCTGATTGCTAGCATACTCAAATATTTCTTTAGCTGAGAATATATCATTAACATTGTGATATGTTGAGTCATGATTTCCCATAATAAAATAAAAGTGATCCACCAATTCCATCATTTTATAATATAATGGTGTGAATATTGCTAAAGATTTATAATGCATATAAGATCTTTTATCACTCCAATCACCCAATATAATAACTCTTTTAATTTTTTGAGTTTCTATTATATCAATCATATTATTTAAATATTTAATCGCATAATGTGTTAGAAAAGTATCGTCATTATGATGTAAATCTGTCATTAATAATGTTTTCATTACCAAGTCCTCTTTTTACGTTTATCAATTTTTTTAATTATTACTTTTTTATTTTGAGATTTACATATATCGATCATATGTGCTGTACCTGTTGATTTACCATCCCAAAAAGCAATAACAACATCACATATATTTGCCATTTGCATATTCCTAACTAATCCTGCTGATTTATCATATTTAACCCAATCAGCTTTATATTCAACAAAATTAATTTTATGTTCATTAGCATATCGCATTGCTAATGTATCAGCTCCTATAGCACCACCACTTATTATTTTTAAAACATTCTTAGTACTAAATATTTTATCTAATATTGCTTCCAAATAACGATAATCTTTAAAAGATCTTGACCCGACTACCGCATAAATTAATGGTTTATTATACATTTTTAAATCTCCTTCATAGCAACAAAATTTATTACCAATTTCTCTTTTTACGATCCTTTTTACTTAACCTAAATACTCTTTTATCCCTAACCTCATTAAATCTTTCATTTATATAATCAGTTGGTATACCCATAGAAGCTCTTTGACCAACAATCCAAAATAAATCACCTTTCTGAATATATGGTATACATTTAGCTTCATAAATTGGATCTAACAAAATATCATTAAAATATGTAAATTCTTCTTTTTTATAATATTCATGATATGGTGAGTCTGATTTAATTAATTGTACTCTTTTTCTCCAATTACGAGGTGCATATTTATCTAATCTTTCTTTTGGATCTGCACCAACTACTATACCAATAACTGGAATATTAATTTTAAGATCAATTAGACCCCATAACACTCCAGCCAAAGACATACCTGATCCAACAGGCATAACAATTCTTTTTATTTGATTTGGAATATGTTTAAGTTGTTTACGAGTTTGATTAATAGCTTCAATAGTTTCCATACCAAAAGGTATTTCTTTATAACCATATTTACGAGCGGCTATTCTTGATCGATTAATTATAACTAAATTATAACCAGCTTCAACTTGATAAACAGTTGCACCATGAACAACTGCTAATTTAACCTCTGGCATTAATTCACCCTCTGGTGTAAAAACAATAGCAGGTATATTTAATCTATTAGCAATCTCCGCAACAATATTAACTTGTGGTGATGATCTACTACCAGCAGTAACTAAACCCTTAGTTTTTTGTGCTAGATACCAACAAGAGCGAACTTTACCACCACATGATTTACCTATTTTAAATAAATCATCTCTTTTAAAATAAATACCATTCCTAAATTCTACTGGTGTTATTTCAATTGGTTCATATATTTTATTTTCCATTAGTTAATGTCCTCAATCTTTGTATCATTGATAAAAATATCAAATATTATTTCAACCTCTAAAGAATTTTTTTCAATAATCATCTCACTGACAGCAAAACTTATTAAACCAACTTTTTTTATTAGAAAATCATGAATGTTATCTAAATTATTTTTAACTAATAATTCATCATATATTTTATAATCTTCCTCAGATAATATATTTTGTATGATATTCTTAACTCTCGATTCTAAATTTTTATGAAACTCATCAAAAATGACTTCCATCATATTTAATTTTATATTATGGCTCATACAAATTTATAATTATAATCATCAATAAAACTTATGATAAGTGTTTCCGGTATTCTTATACCACAACCCTTACATATGTAACCATCTTTTAGTTCATTCTTAATTAAAAGATTATTCTTTGAGCTCAAGAAATCAAAATTTTCCATATGACAAAAAGGGCAATCAAATCCAATTTTTTTCATTTTATATTTACGCATAAATTCTCCTAACAACAAAATATCAAAATATCTATAAGATATTTATATCTAAATATATATCATTAATTAATGTTGTGTCAACTTTATTATTATAAATCTGTTGTATAATTATTGGTTCATATTTATTTTTATTTTTATGTAGTCCTTTATCATTAACGCTAGCACCAATATTCATTTGAACATCTAATTTATCATAAGTAAATATATAATAATTTAACCAATACTCAGCAACTTTATTCATAACAAAAGCATTAATATCATATTTCCAGTTAATTTTATAATTCTTTACTGGCATCGTTAAAATTAACTCATTACCATAATTTTCAACAATCATATATGCTAAAATATCATTATTTGAATTTTCTACGTATGTGATATATGCTGGTTTAAAATTATTTAGATTATTTAGATAATATTTAATTCCTTTCATATTTTTATGATGCTTTATCCAATAATCTGTAATTTTTATTAATCTACGCATGGTTAAAGGATCAACTCTACGTGTAGTCTCAACTCTTAATTGACCATTTTCCACAAGTTGATTATTTTTATTGATATATGTTCTAACTCGACCCCATTTTTTGCCTTTCATTAAACATATCTTTTTAGCAGAATATATAAACTCATCATTTCCTTTATCAATCATGAGATTGTCAATATCTAAACCATAAATAATTACATCATCTATTGTTAATTTAGTTTTCACACCAATTAATGCTAAATCATTTATAATTTCTAACTCAAGTTTTCTATCATTATTTTTTGTAATTGGTGGTACTAAAAGATAAACATATTTATTATTCATTATATGCCCTCTTTTAAAAATCAAAAGAGCTTTTTTATAAAAAGTATATATAAATTTTTTTGATTGTGTTAAATACATAAACGATTTATAGAAACGATTATTTAGATTATTATAATATTGTGAATATTTTTCTAAATCATCAAACTCTATATGTTTAAATTTTAGTTCATTTAAAAATGACATTATTTTCTCCAAGTAGATTTTAAGCGTGGATTTGTTATCTTGAGTTTTAAATCCTTTAATAATTTAAATTTATCAAAATTTTTCATTATTAATGATGTATCTGATTCTTTCTTATAATGTTTAAGTACTTTAATTGGTTTATATTTCATTTTTTGTTTTTTAAGCTTCCCATTAAAACCACAATAACCTAAATTTATTAAAAAATGATTCCCTATTTTATTATACCAATTATCAATACCTCTAAGCAAAATCATCTCATTAGCTTCGGGTAATAAATTATAATCATAATGTCTATAACCAGTTGTTGATAAAATATGATCATTTGATATTTTTTCTGTTAATTCATATACAAGTTGTTGTTCACTTTGAACATCATGTATCGATAGATATTGAAACAAATCTAAATTATTGATGTCTTTATGATATCGCTTAATATATGCTGATGGGTCTTCCCAAATACGATTATTATTATTTTTCCATCTATTTAACCAATGATCAAGAAGATCTAATGATTTACTAATTGTATTATTGGAAGGATTTGTTATAAACAAATTTTCCATTAGATTAATATTTAATTGCTTCTCATATTGATTCTTACGCCATCTAAGTTTTTTAAAATCTTTACCTTTGAGTTCAATAAGCTTTTCAGAACTAGCAATATAATCATCAAAAGTTGATAAATATTTCCAATCACTATAATTATACCTTTCCATATCTTCTTCAGATATAATTATATTAACACCATGATTTGATAAGTAATCTATTATATCTTTTTCTTTATTGATATCACCATTTTTATTAATTGGTGCAGAAGATAGAGTTATAGACCCACCTTTTTTTCTCTTATATATTGATAAATTAAAATATAAAAAAGTATCATCAACTATTGTATAAAAATATTTTTCCTGACAATATAAATCTAAAAAACTCATACGTGAGGTTGAATAATCATGTGACTCAAAATATTTATCAAAATACTTTTGAATCTCTAAATGCTTATCAATTGATGGTTTTTTTATATCAAGATTGTTGAAAAAATCTATAAATTCTTTCATATGAGTTATCCCCTAAATAAAATCTTATCTCTTTTTCAAATTCAATGTATATTGGTTTTTGTAAAATAAAACCATCTTTTGTACCACTCATACAAGGCATATATTTAACACTTTCCCAAAATCTTGATAGTTTATTAATAGGATCATTATCATCTATAGTTTTACTAAAAATAAAATATCTATGATCATCTAAAACTATAATATCTAACGGAAATAAAGCACAAGATATTGGTTTATATTTTAAAGGATGATCACCATGATCAACTGCATATTTTTGTAATACACACCCTTTCATACTTGAGTTTATATCTTGCATCATAATACAATGATTTTTGTTTTCATTATCTTTTAATTCTTTTATAATATTAGACTTATTAAATATTTGTTTTATATTCGTTTTAATATCTTTATAATCTAAATCCTTTAAAATTATCTTAATCATATTTTTATAATCATCGGTAACTTTAAATGGAGAACCATTACAACATCCATATTTTTTAGGACATAAATAACAATTTAAACTTATACCATTTGCTAATGATATTTTATCAAAAATTAAATTTTTATCTTTAATTAACCGATCACCATTATTATGAATGAAATCATAAACTCTATTAATTGTAACTTTTCTTAATTTTCGATTTTCTAACCCAAAATAATGCATTAGTCTTTCTCAACATATTTTTTTAATTTATAATAATAGTCTTTTCTTTCATTTAAATGAGCCAATGCAATTTCGAGAGCAACCATTGCATCAGTAGTATGCTCAAATTCAATCTGCATACCTTCACACAGATCAGATGGTTTAAATTTTGATATATCAGATTTTTTAACTTTACTCCCCTTTAAAGAAGTCTTAAAGTTATCAATGTTTATATTAAATCTTGCTTCTATCTCTAATTTAGCTTCTTTAAACCCCATAATTTACTCCTTTATAAAAACATAAATTCTTTCAAATTTAAAACCAAACTTATCTTGAGTTCTTTCGTTTACATCTTTATTACGCATAAAAGGTGATTTATTTAGTTTTTGATTTAATATCTCATCTATCTTAAATCCTGTCTGTTTTGCAATGGAGAGCGTATCTTTCTCTAATGGGTATATCTTACCCTTAATAGTAACATCAGCAATGTTTATAACCAAACGTCCACCTTTTTTGAGTAAATACCACTGATTTTGAATCATAGGTAACAAAAAACCATCAATCCAATCATTATAATCATCACCATGTTTTAGATGATGTTGATTTTCATCACTTGAATATATTTCTTTTATAAAATAAGGTGGTGATGAAAAACATAGATCAAAATATTCCTTATATTTTTTTGGTCTAAAATCTTCAGCAGGACATTCGATAAAATCAAATTTTTTCTTACGAAATCCTTTCTTAGAATATGCTTTAACAATCATATCGTAAGATTTAAAATTTTTATGATTAACATCAACACCAACATATTCTTTACAACTAGAAGCTAAAAAACCAACAAGTCTCGCACCCCACCCCATTGAAAAATCAAAAACCTTGCCACGTCTACCATATAATTCATAAATTATTTTTGCAATATCCGGTTTATAATTATATGTAAAATAACCACCTGATAAAGATCTCAAAAATTTACGAAAAAATTTCATAGTTTTCTCATGCGATCTAAAAATTTTTTTATCTCTCAAAAACTTATCAAGCAATTTTTGCATTTTTATAGGATCATGCCATATATCATATAAAGATGGTTTATCATGTGATCTTGCTTCCCACATATGTTTAAAGAAAACATTTGCTAAAAGAACAAATGATACATTACCCCAATTTAGAAATTTCTCACCTTTTATAATTTCTATTTTATCAATAACACTCATTTGTTCTAATTTTTTGAAAAGACTTCTATAATCATTATCATCATTCCAATCTTCCCAATATATACCAAAATCAATTAACTCTTGAATATTATTTTTAAATATATCCAATGGTATATTAGCCTTTGGTATTAAACCCATATTATATTTTTGTAATATATTTTGTTTCTCTTTTTCTGTATATTGCTTTGAAATATATTTTGGCATAGTAACAAGATCCTTTATCTACAAATAACTTGATATTTCTTTTAAAAAATTAACCATATTTGAGTTTGTTCGCATACACATAAAATTATTAGTATCATAAATAGTAATTGCGCCAATTACATCAAATATATGTTTTTTAGCAAATTTATCTAAATTATCTTCAACTAACTTAAAAATTTCATTTACTGCATGATCACCTACATATTTATATAAGCTCTCATGTTTGCCATCTTTTAAAATTTCTTTTAATCCATCAAAATCACCTTTAAAATCGTTAAAATAAATTTGTTTGGGTATTTTATAAACCATAGAACCATCAACTTCTGTATATGCATTTGTAATAGCTATATTTTGTATTGTTTGTATTAATCTACGCATATCACAGCTATTATCAATATATTCATATATAAATTCTCTCAAAGTTGATTTATCTACTATTACAACACCTTCCATTTTACATATTTGTCTTATACGTCTAAATAAAGGTTTTTTAATCTCTTCAATCTCTTCTTTAGTAAAGTTAAAATTAATTTCTACCAATCTTGACTCTCTAATAGGTGCAATTATCTTATGCGGTTCATTTGCTGTAAATAAAAATATAACTCTACGAGAATGTTTCTCCATCATGCTACGCAATCCTGCTTGTAGCTGTGGTGTCATGCTATCGGCTTCTTCCAATATAACAATACGAGGTTTATTATTACGGAGACCTCTCTCACAATAATCTTTTAGTGTTCCTCTCAAAACATCAATACCTCTATCATCAGATGCATTAATAACTAAAGTCTCCCATTTAAGAGTTTTAGCTAAAGCAAAAGCACTGGTGCTTTTACCTGATCCCTGACGACCAGAAAATATCATACTCTGTACTTGACCAGAAGCAACCATATTAGCAAACATTGATGAATATCTTTTAGGTAAAATTACATCATTAATATTATTTGGTCTATATTTTTGAACCCATGTCATCTCATTAGATTGTTTATCTGTAATCTTTAAATCTGCCATGATTAATCTTCCTCAATAATCCAATTATTATCTTTGCATTTCAAACAATGTATTAATTCATTAATATCATACTTTTCTGTTACATCAATACCTTGTGGTTGTTTTAAAACCTGTTTATGACCACATGATGCACATGTAATAATTTTTTTATTTAATTTTATTTTATCCATAATTTTAATCCTTATAAATATATTTTAATTTATTTATTAGGTAACTGTGATTTGATTTTTTCAATTATTAAATCACAGTTACCTAATGTAAAATCATGATCTAATTCAGGGGTTATTTTAATTTGATATTTATTACTCTCATAAAAAATATGAAAATAATCATTTAGTTTAACTATCTTCATATAACTTATTAGACCCTCATTATCTCTATATGATTTAAATTTTATATTATCATTAGACATTTTTAAAATAACCCTCTTTAAATATTTTTTAATCTATATCTTCGAAATCATCATCCATTATATCATCATCTATTAAATGTGATATAGTCATATCATATTTACCATCATCAGAAACTAAGTATACATCTTCCTCTTCCTCAAAATAATAACAAGTCCAAGGCATTTCTATTAAATTATTAATATCTATGAAAAATTCATGATTATGATCAAATTTGCTTTCTTTTAAAAGATTTAATTCAATATCATATTCTCTCTCATTTTTAAGATCAATATTAATTAATTTAAAATTAATTTTATCTTTCTTTTTGCCTTTATTAAAAGATATACAAAGATCCTTTAAACCAAATTTACTTGAAATGTTTTTTAATTCCTTAATTGTCTCAGGTGCAAATTCAAATGAGAAAAAATTATGATCGTCTAACTCAGATAATCTACTTTTAAAACTATCAATATGTTCAACTGCCTTCTCTATATCATTCTCAATATCTTTTTTAATATCACCATACTCAAGAGTAAAATTAAAACTCTTTTTATCATTTTGACTTTTAAAAATTATTGACTCATTTTTAAATTGGTAATCAAAACCATCAAAAATTTGAAAAGCTGATATAAATTGATTTAAATCAGTAACAGCAAATTCCTCATTAAAAGTCGATCCCTCATATCTTAATATAATATCACCTGATGTTGATGTATTAACTAAAGCATCTTCTTTAAATAAAACAGAAGAGTTATCAATACTATTAATTACTTGCATAGTATTGATAATAGATTTTACATTGATATCATTATCCTTTGTTTTTTTAGCCATTATTATTCTCCTTAATCTTGTAATTCATCAATTGCGTCTTCTATGGCGTCCCTTAACTCATCCTCATCAAGATTTTTCCAACCTTTAATTTTTATATCAAATTCTTTCATGTATTTTACTAACTCTTTTTTATTCATTGCATCTAAATCAACCTCATCTTCATCTTCTGATTCATCTTCATCTTCTGATTCATCTTCTAATTCATCTTCATCTTCTAATTCATCTTCATCTTCTAATTCATCTTCATCTTCTGGATCTTCTGATTCATTTTCAGACTCATTATTACTTTCATCATCTTTATCTTCTAATTCATTATCAGAATCATCATGCTCGGACTCAATATCTTGTATTGCGTCTCTTAACTCATCTTCAGACATTTTTTTCCAACCTTTAATTTTATAACCATGTTCTTTCATATATTCAACAAGCTCATCTTCATCAAGATCATCAAGATCAATATCATAATCATCATCTTTTTTTATTTTATCTTGTATGTCTGCTTTCAATGCGGCTCCAGTTAATGTATCCAGATAATCATTCATTTCAATAACACTCATATAATCATCTTTGTTTATAAACTCTTCTAGATCATAGGTAGTCTCTAATACAGCATCCCATTTTTTAGTTTTGCCATTTAAAAATGCTGATGGTTTACGATCAACATTGCAACCATCGAAATTAGGTACATTTCTACCATCCCATTCTTTAACTTTAATATTGATTGTAAAATCATAACCCTCTTCACTAATATCCCAAACATTTTTATCTTTTTCTTCAAGTGCATCATTAATAATTTTATATATTGTATATGGTAATTCCAAAACAACAACTGTATTAACTAATTCAGGTCTCTCATCCCATTCAATAATATATGCATTGGCAAGATATTTACGTTTAGACATTCTTTTCTTTAATACTTCCTTTAAAGAATCATCAGCATCAGTCCAATCAGCCCATATTCTTTCACACTGTGGACATTCCTCACCTAGATTCTCTAAACATTTAAAACTAACATTTTTTGTTCCATGTTTATACCAATGTGAAAAATTTTTAGCTATCAATAAATCACTTTTTTCCTCAAGATAAGCCATACTAGGTAAAAATCTAACAACTATTTCTTGACCTTTTTCATCAGGTGTAAGACCTAATTTAATTATTCTTGAATCTTCTTCAAAGCTCTGAGTTGTATTTAAACTCTCAGTTGATTTTTTAGTTCTCTCACGTAAGTTTTGTTTAGATAACATGCTTGCTACTCTGCTCATAAATTACTCCTTTTAATAATTAATTTTCTTTCGATCATTGCGTTTAAGCAAATTTTTACGCCTACACTCTTTTTCTAATTTACCACGTATAAGATCGTGATATTTTATTAACTTAATATCATCTATATGGTAGCCTTGTCGATATAATTCTTTTATAGCTTCTAAATAACCAATCTCTCGACCCTTATTTAGAACAAATTGAATTATATCTGGATCTATATCTTTTTTTGATTTAGCCATTTTTGATTTGACCTCATAAGTTTAAATAACATAGCAACAAAATTAAAGTTAATATATATTTAAATAATCATCTTGTCAACAAAATTAAATTATTTTTAATCATCATTCCAATCATCAGTAAAGTTTTGATTTATCTCATTGCGCATATCAATATCCTCGTTTGTATCATTTTGATCTTCAATATATTGTGAGTCATCACGTGTTGGTATATTACTATCAACTTCGATATTTCCTGTATTTATAGATTCATGAGAATATGTCCAAACTTCAACCTCTATGTGATAACAAAGATCATAACCATGTGTCTTATAATCCTCTCTATTAATATCATCAAAACCTTGTATTTTAAAAAACTTATTGAATAATGGTACATATAAAATATCTCTAATTACTGGTTTTTCTATTTCACCACCAGTATAGAATTTAAAAGCTTCTATCTCAATAGTGAAACCTTGTTGCATTAAAAAATCAGCTCCATATATATTTGTACTTGAAGACCCACCTGTAAATGCAGCAACATCTCCAAGATCCATTGTCATCTCATATGATTTTTCAAAACTACTCAAATAATCTTCACCATGTAATTTATCTATATTTAAAGATGTACGAGGTAAATAAAAAACAGGATGACCATATTTTTCAATTGATTCTCTCTCAGCTCTTGCAAATAATTTTGCTTCTTTAAAACTTACACCATTAAAAGTCTGTGATTTCATATGTCACACCTTAATATATTATTTCTCTTAATATTATTTATATTTTATTTTTTTACCTTAAATTTTCGTTAATAAAATTTTCTCAATATTATCATAATCCCAATATGGTATAATAACTAATTTAATCCCATTTTTATTTGCGTAATCTTTTTTTATATTATCTCTTAATTGACTCAATCTAAATTTATTATTATTATTTATGTTACCAAATGAATTATTATTATAATGCTGTTCACCATTATATTCTATTAAAATTTGTTGATCAGGTATATAAAAATCAAAAATCAGCTGTTTCTTAAATATACAATCTTTAAATTTCATTTGATGTATATATTTAATTTTCATTTCCTTTAAAATTTTAATAATCCGCATCTCACCTTTAGATGATTTACATAGTGGACAACCATTACCTCTTTTATGATCTGATAAAACTTGTTCAAATTCTCCATGTTTAGGGCATATAATTTTTATTTTTGATGTTGCTCTTAAATTAGGATAATTATATTTTGGATAATTATATTTACCATTATGTATTAATTTACATTCATTAATATGTTCATCAAAACTCATTAAATAATTATTAGAGCATAATTTACACCCGTTTCCTTCTAAATGTGATGATAATCTTTGTTTAAATATCCCATGCTTAGGACATTTAATTTTAACATACTCATTAGCCTTGATACCTTTTTTAATTAAAGAATAATCATATTTATTATTATGAATTTTATTTGCAAGATTTATATAATAATCACGTTTCTTTCTTGACTTTGATAATTTTTCAATTCCGCATTTAGGACAACCATAACCATTAATATGTGACGATAATCTTTGTTTAAACCATCCGTGCTTAGGACATTTAATCATTATTTTATCTTTACACGTTTTTATATCTTGATATTTTGGATAGTGATAAAAATTATCATGTTTTACTTTAGCTTCATTTATATAATCTTGATAACTTTTATCTTTTATATTTGGGTTGCAAGTAGGGCAGATTGCACCAGATTTATGATGTGATAAAAATTGATAAAAAACACCATGTAAAGGACAAATGATTTGTATTTTTTTATTAGTTATGAATTTTTGATTTAAAGGATACTTATAAAAATAATCATGTTGCAAATTACATTCATGTATATGTTTTTCCTTAGATTTTTTCATTATTTTTTAACTTTAAAATTACCAACAAGATTAAAATCATAGCTATGATTTTTATAATATTTTAATCGATCATATCTATGACGATAACATATACCCCCATATAAAAGTTCTTTTCTTTTAAAAAATAACTTATCTATTAAATCATAAATTATAACAATATTTTTACCTTTATATAATCTCATTCCACGACCAATTGCCTGTAATATGACTTGTTTTGATAAAACATCCTCAACCATATAAACAAAAAAGATATTATTGATACTTATACCCTCACCAAAAGTTTTAAACGACCCTACAACAACCTGATTGTCTTTTCGGTCTAGTTGTTTTTGTATTAATAACCTCTTTTTGTTTGGTATAGTACCATCCACGTAATGAATATCTTTATTTGGGAAACATTTAGTTAATTCATCATATAATTTCTTACCATATGATCTTTGTTTAAATAATATTATTGCGTTATGATGTGTTTTAGAAAGTTTTTTAATTATATAATCAATTTTACCCATTTTTTTAGCATAATATTTCAATTCCTCATCATAAGACATTGTTTTATTTTTCAATACACCATAATCAAATATAACACCTTTTATTTTTACCTTAGCAACATATTTATTCTCTTGTAAATATTTTGATGTTGTTGCTACTTTAACTCGACCATATAAACCTTCTATTGTTTTTCTTTTTAGTATCTCTACCTCATCCTCAGTAAAGATACTACCAGTTAAACCAATTCTATACACAGCATTTTTACATGATTGTACTATCTCAATAATCTTCTTTACACTAACACTCAATTTGTTATCATCTGCTGAGTTATGAACCTCATCAACAAAAAGATATTTAAACATTTTAAAAAAATCAGGATCAAAATTTTGAAAACTCTGCCATGTACCAACTATGATTTTATGATGATCTTCAATGATCTTATCATACTCTGAATGAACCATTTTAATATATTTTTTTATATTATCTTCATTATTTAAATCATATTTTTCAAAATCTTTATATAACTGATCGACTAATTGTGTACGTGGAACTATTATTAATATTCTTTTATTAACTCTAACCTTATTAATGAATAACTTACATAAACCATATGTGCTTAATGTTTTACCTGATGATGTTGGTGATATTATTGTTAATCTTTTTAGATTAAAACCCATCAAAATTGTTTTATATTGATAATCTCTTAAAGGATAATATGGTTTAGGTAAATTCCATTTTTTGACTATTTTCTTTAAATCAGTAAGATTTAACTTACTGCCTTTGATTTTTAGATTAGGAGCAATATACACGTCATTATATTCAAGAGTTCGTATAAATCTCTTTAACTCATAAAATAAACCATAAGGCAGTAAGTGTCTTTCTTCGAGCAGAGTAATATCATAAATCTTTTTATTTTTATAACCAGTCTCTTTATTTTCTTTATATACTTCTTTTTTATAAGTAAAATACTTTTCAATCTTATCAATTAGATTTGTATCATCACTTTCAAGTTCAATATAATTATTATTTTTCTTACGTATATAAAGCATAATATTAAACTAATTATTATTCATCATCTTCATCAAGTTCAACTGTAGTATCATCTTCATCAAGTTCAAGCGCAGTATTAACAAATTCCAAATATCTTTTAATAAGAACTTTTTTTGAACCCTTATCATTAAGATTATGTTTACGCATAACACCTCTTAAATCACCACTCTTCATTTCTTCTAATTCATGTTTCTCGTAAACCATAACACTTGTGTCTAATGTGCTTTCTTCTTCCTCTTCTTCGATATCACAATCTTCCTCTTCTTCTGTAATATCTTTTGGTTCATCTACTTTGTTATTTTTTTCAATTATACTCTCAATATGAGCTTTAATCTCCTGTTTACGATCTTGATCAACTAACTCAAAATAATCTGGAAACATTTTTGCTTCCGATTCTGATAATTTAATAATATTACCTTTTTTAATTTTAGAAAATTTTCTTTCTCTCGAAAACTTAATACTGATACCTTTAGGACCGTTGTCTTTCACGCACAAATAACGAAATCTTTTTTCTGACATTTTAATCTCCTTAAAAAATAATAATGATCTAGCCAGTGTAAACATTATATAATGATTATATAAAAAATCAAATCATATCAACAAAATATAAATTTAATCATCAAACTCTATTAAATCAGCATCAAATATAAAACTTTCAAAAGTAATATAAACTTTACCGGTTGATGATTCTTTTAACTCTTTTAATTTTTTTTTATATTTCTTAGACAACTTACCATTTTTAAAAAATGTTTGTGCTGTCGCTACTGGTAATTCATAAAACGTATCACTCTTTTTTATTGTATTAAGAGTAGATAAATTCTTCGGATATCCTTGTATATCACTAGTACTAGAAAAAGTCATATTAATCTCCAACTATTATCTTATAGTATTTATAAAAGATTAATATATATATACAGCATTACCACAATCAAATATTCTTAGATAATCATTATTCAACATATTTTGATAACCAGATAAATTAGGATTAAAATTATCCAATATTTTTTCCTGTTTATGTTTTTGAAATTTAAGACGAGAATGTAAAATTAATGTATTTTTCTTAAAATAAAAATAATTTGGTTGAGATATTTTTAGTAACTTAAAATTTGATTTAAGATAGCTTTCTCCAGTAAAATATCTTAAATCAACATAAGAAATAATTGATGTTGATTTAAGATCATTTACTATAAATTTAATTAATTTAGAAAACCCACCAATAACACTAAATTGCTTAATAGTAAAAGATCTTAATATTTCATAATCATAATTTTTATTATATCTCGATTTACCCATAGACATAATATATACTGGCTTATTTTCATAATATAAAGCATATATTTTATCTGATCTTATATAACCTTGTAGATGGTTCTCTTTAACTAATTTTTTATATAAATCATTATTGATTATTTTAACCTCACACTTACGAGCATATATTTTAATTTTATTTAAATTTAACCTATTAAAAAGAATTGATTTTACAATGTTATTTTTTAAAATCCATTCATTTTGAAATATATGTATAATATCTATGTTAAAATTTTTCTTAAAAAACTCACTTTTATCTTTATGATAATTTTTTGATTTTAACTGATCATTATGCCAATATATACCGTCGTATTCAATTCCTAATTTATAATCAGGTAAATAAACATCGATCTCTAAAGATTTTGAATTAAATGAAAATCTTTTATTATATATTACTTTAATACCATAGCTTTGAATAAATACACCTATTTCTTTTTCAGCTTTAGATTTACCATATTTATTACATTTTGAACATCCATGTCCGTGTTTATGATTATCTAAAGATTGTTTAAACCAACCATGATTTGGACATTTTATCATAATTTTCGTAAAAACACCATCATCTAACTCTTGATATTTAGGATAATGATAAAAGTTCTCATGTGCTTTTTTACAAACCTCTATATTATCACTATAAGATAATAAACTATTTTTGGTTCTTTTATCATAAGCACATTTAGGGCAACCTTGTCCGCTTAAATGATTTTGTATATTTTGCCTAAAATTTCCATGTATAGGACATTTTATAACTATATAATCACTACAATTATCTATTTCTTGATTTTTTGGATAGATATAAAAATTATTATGAATTTCTTTAAATCTTTCAATATAATCATAATAAGTTTTTTTATGCGTATTTATTAAATTCTCTTTAAAACAATCTTTACAACCAGAATTACCGCTAGCATGTAAACGAACTTTCACCTTAAATTTACCATGCTTTGGGCATATAACACTAATTATACTATTATGATTCTTTATTTCTTGATTTTTTGGATAAATGTATTTATTACCATAAACATCTTTAAATTTTATTAAATAATCTTCATATTTTTTTACTTTTCTTTTTTTATTACCACATTTAGGACAACCTTGACCACTTAAATGATTCCTTAGAGTTTGTTCAAATTCTCCATGTTTAGGGCATATTATCTTTATTTTTGTATTATTATTTTCTATTTCTTGATTTTTTGGATAGATATAAAAATTATTATGAATATCTTTAGCTTTAATTATATATTCTTTATATGTTTTCTTTTTAGGCATATAAATTAATTTTAATCATAACAATAAAAGTATAAATATTATATATATTTATATAAATAAATCAAGAGGTTTATTATGACACAAGCAGAATTAATAGAAAAAATAAAATTACGTCTCGGTATTGAACTTATTGATGTAGAATTAACTGATGATGAAATTAAAGAATGTATCGGTGATGCTACTGATAAATTTGTTCGTAGACATTATAACGGGTCTGAAAGATCGGTATATAAACTTGATATTGTTTTAGGTCAGATGCAATATAAATTACCTGATTATATTCATGCAGTTACAAGCTATTATAAATTTAATGAATTTTCAACTCCAAATCTCCAAAGATTAGTTCTAACTGAGTTGAATATAATGTATGAGTCATCTAACCTTATCAACTTTGCAGTATTCAAAGATTATATAAAAACAATTGAAAAAATACTCATGCCTAATTATGACTTCACATATAACTCAACAACCAAAAATATATTCTTTAGACATAAACCAGTAATAGAACCTTTTGAAATTTATCTTGAGGTTTTTACTGATGTTTCACAAACTGATGCTGAATCAATGTATGATAATCAATGGTTTATTAAATATTCAACCGAACTATCAAGATTACGTTGGGCGCAAATTGTAGGTAAATATACTAAAAAACTTACTAATGGTGCTGAATATAATTATGAGTTTATGTATAATCAGGCTGTTGATGCTATTGAAAAATTAGAAGAAGAATTAGAAACTCAGTTTGCTAATATTATTGATTTCTTTGTTGACTAATTTTCATTTAAACCTTCAACACCACGGTTTTCTCTATCTTGTTTACGCTTATTTAACCAATAGAGGGCATCTTTTAATGCAGTAATTGTATTAATATTCTCTATACAAGGGTATTTTTCATTTAACCCTTCGATAATCATCTTAGCGGCTTCAATAATTGTATCTACCTGACAACCATTTACACCATTCTCTTTTATCGGTCCATTTTGTAGAGTAAATGCAATTGAATTAACATCTTGTCTAACATATACAAAATTATTTGGTCTTATTTCTTTTTCAAACCATTTATAATCCATTGCACCTGATTCATTGAATTTTTCTGGATATTGTTCTCTTAATTTATCCATTATAACTACATCAAATTCACCAATTTTTTTTACATCTTTTAACGTTTCTAAAGCCATTTTAATCTCCTTTAATTGTTTAAATATTTATCTAACTCATCACCCATATGTAATTTTAATAGATCATACTCTATCATAAACCATCTCTTTGGTCTATAATCTTCGGTATTTGAAAATAATTTTATTTCATCACTATTAAAACCAACAGCAGCAGCAGCAAATCTTCCATTATCTACCACACAAATTGGTATATTTTTTGGTAGTCCAATTAATAAATTAAATAATATTTTTTCATGTCTTTCGAACTCTTTTGCTCCTAAATCTAATAAACCATTACATTTTTCTTCAAATGATGCCCCACCTATTTGAACGTATAATCCCATCTTAATCTCCTTTAACTAAAATTTTAAGAAACTCAATCCCTTTTTGATCAATTGGAAGAATTTCTTGTTTATGTTCTACTAAATGTGAAAAATATTTTGTTAACTCTGGAATATCTTTTAAAAGTTTTTTAACAGTAGTATAAGGGCTTATTGTCTTAAAAATTTTATCTTTCATTTGCTTTTTTTCATAATAATGATTATTAACTATTTCATGTGCCTTTTTGAAATTTAAATCATTCATATTATAATTACCTTTTCTAATGACTATATAAGAATATATCTCATTTGATAATAAATATTTATTAGGTGTAGTTAATCTAAATCTATATGCTTCAATATTACCATATTTATTTACATCACCATTTTTATATTCTATATCTACATGATCAGAGTATGCTATTCTATAATTTTGTAAATCATCACCTAAAATATTTTCTATTTCAATATATTTATCTTTTAGTTTTTGATATAAATTAGACTCAATAACCAGAGCTAAACATTTTTTCTCTAAATCTTGATAAAACTCTCTTGGAAATTTTTCATCTATTATTATATTTACTAAATCTTTCTTACGATCATTTGTTAATCTAATTGATGCCATTTTTAATCCCCTTTAAATTTTATCACTTATCTCTTTAATTTGTTCTTTTGTAATATAACCATTTTTAACCATATAATGAATCATATAACCTTTACGTTTTGATTGTTTTCGATAACGTTTAGATTTATCTGCTTCTCTAAAATACATCCTCTGATAGAACTTAGCATCATTAGTAATTAAACCATGTTTATCATCATGACCACATATAGGACAAGATGTTTCCTTTTTAGATAATGATTTATGAGCTATAATACCAAAAATATATCCAATAACATAAGATAAAATTATTACAAACACTATTGTAAATATTTCCATAATTAATTCCCCAATATAACTGTTAAATTCTTTTTTGCTCTGGTTATTCCAGTATATAACAACTTCTTACGCATTGCACTATTACCCCAAAGATCTCTCAAAAACAAAACAACATCATCAAATTCAGAACCCTGTGATGAATGTACTGTGATTGCATATGCATACTCAAATGTATGCAAACCATACTCATATAAATTTTCAACCATAATATTACGATCAATTTTATCTGTTTCCTCAACAAAAGGAATAAAATCGGTTTTAACCTCATCAAATGCAACTGATTTATGATAATATGGTTTAAAGTTTAAAGTATTATTATTCGAGTTGAAATCATCTACTGAGTAACCAATTAAACCATTGATAAGGTATAGCTCACCCCAACCCATTTCCGAGTTTATAGACCGAGTCCATTGATTTATCTTTGACATCAATTTATCACCAGCAACAGGTAAAGGTGTTTCACTTGTATCAATACCTCTATAACCTCTCAATTTTCTACTTATTATTGATCTCATTTTATTTGTATTACATATAATTTGATCTGCATTTTTAAAAACTGATCTGGATGCATTATTAACAATTTTAACATTATCTCCATAATGACCAACTTTTAAATATGGAGATTGTAATACTTCCTCAGCTAATGTAAGAATATAATTACCATCTTTATGTCTTATACTTTCTTCTAATCTTACATCTGGGTTTAATACATAATCATGACATTTATTATGTCCAACTGGTGGTAACTGATTATGATCACCAAGCCCAATTAGTGGAATACCTAATGATAATAAATCAGCAAATATATCATCTGTTACCATAGATACTTCGTCAATAACAAATAATGCATACATATCTTTTAAATTATCTTTTAAATCCTTAATAAAAACTGGTTTACCTGTTTCTTTATCTTTAATTGTACGACAATTATAGCATGTTGAATGTATTGTCTTAGCGGATGTACCATTTTGATTCATAACATCAACAGCTTTTCCAGTATATGCCATAAAAGCTACTTTATATTGTGGAATACCTAACTCATTTATTATATATTTTACAGAGAACGTTTTTCCACTACCAGCGACCCCAGATATAATAAATGGTTTTTTATTATCTGGTTTATAATTTAAATAAAATTGAACTGCTTTTTTAACTCCATCTGCTTGAGGTTTTGTAAGTGACATTTTTTGACCTTTTATATTTTAAAATTAAATAAATCTTAACAACAAATAATATGTACTTTTACTTGATTTTTAAAGGGTTGTCAAGTTTTTACTTATCATTTCAAACAATTAACATAAAAAAATATTAAAAAATATCTTGACAACAAAATAAAAATATAATAACGTCATACCGTTTAAAGTATTTATATTGTTTTTATAATATTAAATATTATTGGTCTTTGAAAACGTGATTATGGCTCTGTAAATCATGATGAGTAAAAGATCATTATGAACCGAGAGAGTTCTTTTTATGGTACTATATGTTATCTCTCTTTAATAAAAAATAAAATACAGTCGTAAACCTAAGTAATTGAGCTAATTTCTGGAAATATGGAATTACAACAAGACTCACTTCTTTTTAAATCAATAATATTCTTGGTGAGATGGTAGATATAATAAAAATTTTATATCACAAGAAAACACAGATTTGTTAGGTTCATGAATCAGTAATATGAATTTTTTAAACCAAATTTAAACATGAAAGTTTATTTTTGTTTATTTACTATTAAGAATTGCCTGTGTCTCAGAGGTAAGGATATTTTTTTATATTTAAGCACATTTATTGTATATCGATGTTTCACATAAAACTATTTTCATTATTTTTTATGGTTTTCCTAAGATTTAATAAATTCCTAGATTGGGTTGTTTTCTTGGTTCCTAAAATACCCCTTTAGGGGTATTTACGTGCGTGACGTACGTCCGCGCGCGCGTTCTAGGATATATAATATATATCTCCTAAGAGATATATTATTATAAAGAAAAGTTTAAAAAGTTTTAAAGGTTTAACAATATGGATGATAAAAATACTAATTAGCTCGCTACGCTCACTAAGTTAGATTTTTATTAAACTTCATAAAATAAAAAAAAAGAAAGAAAAGAAAGTATTATTTGTTCAAGTTCTAATATTCTTTCTTTCACGTCCGCATGGGAGGGAAATGGATAGGAAAGAAAAAGCGAGACCTACGGTCGAGTGTTTATAATCTATCACAGGTGATTAAAGAAATATATTATTAATTTTTTTAATGAATGAAAAGTAAATAAATAAAATAATATATTCACTTAAAAGAATTATGATTAAAGAATTAATAATATAAAAATATTCACTTGATTAAAGAACTAGAATGATAAATAAATAAAATCTATCATCTATTATGAAAATAATATTCACATCAGTAATGAAAGGAAGGATAGTAAAGTAAGTAATAATTATTCAAGTGCAAAAAGAAGATAAGATGTAACTTCTTGTACAAGGTCAGACAGGGTTGCGCCCGCCCCGCCCCGAGTAATTTTATTTTTATATCTGGCTAAAGCTTCTTATGTCCTTTGATTTTTTTATATTTTTTAATACTAACATATGCCCCCAATTAAAAAATGGTCTTAAAACTAAAATACGGGCTTAAATATTTTTTTATTATTTCTTTGACATTTTGTTTTTGATTTATTATAAATATTAACACGATTTTTGTTGTTAAGATTTTTTAAAGGTCACATATAAAATGGAAAAAATATCATTAGAGAAAAAAATAGATACTTTTTATTTCAGATTATCATTAAAAGATAATGATTTACTTAGTGTTCATAAAGATATACCAGATATTTATTCTGAGTCAACTTTACTTTATAGTCAGGCTATGACTAAAATAGCTCAGTTAACAAAAAGAATAAATAGAGATAAATCGAAGTTATATCGTAAATACAGACAAAATACTCAGTTTGATTTAAAAAAAGGTGAGATTGAAGAATATTATTTAACAAATGATAAGAGTATAAGGGATAAACAATTTAAAATTGATGTACTTGAAATACATATCACCAGATTAGAAAAATTATTTCAATTGCTAAACAATATGTCTTTTATAACTGGTAATTTTATAAAAATACAAGAAAAAAGAGGTGTTAAATTATGATTTCTGAATTAAAATGGATTAAGTTTAAAAATATATGTTCCGTTGGTGATGATTTAGTTACAATTACTTTAGATGATTCCTTACAGGTTATTACAGGTCTTAATGGTCAAGGTAAAAGTACAATTATACAAGCAATATCATATAATTTACTTAATGAGCCTTATTCTAAAACATCAAGATCTTTGTCATTACCTGATTTGATTAATAATAAGAATAATAAAAAATTATATACAGAATCTTGCATTGTTAAAGATGATAAAGAATATATTATCATAAGAGGACAAAAACCAGATGTTTATAGCATTACATGTAATGGTGATCCAATACCATTAGAAGGTAAAGTTGATATGCAAGAAAAAATTTATGAAATTATTGGTCATAATAAAAAAGAGTTAAAACAGATGACTTTTTTCTCTCTTGAGTTTTATCAACCTTTCCTTGATTTAGATATAGATGGTAGACGTAGTTTCATGAGAGAATTTTTTAATTTAGATATTTATGATCATATTGCTTCTAAAGTTAAAGAATCAGCATCTTTAAATAAGAATAGTTTCATTGAGTATGAATCATCTTTAAAAGCAAAAGAAGAATTATATGATAAAATGAAGCAAAATTATAAAACATTTAAGAGTGAAACAAAAGATGAGATAAAAGAATTAAAGGATAGAATTAAAGATAAAAATAATTCAATTGCTAAAATAGAAGAAAAATTAGAAGTTTTAAATTTTGATTCTAAAGAATTTAAAAATCTATCAATTAAAAAAGAACAAATTAATACAGCAATTTTTAAATGTAATAAAGAACTAGATAAATTAAATGATACTCTTGATTCATATACTGAGATGAAAGATAAATTGGATTTAATTGATATAAAGAAAATTAAAATACATAATCTTAATGATTTACATGAAAAACTAAAAGATGCATCTGATGAGATCAATGAGTTAAAAGATTTAAAGATTAAATTAAAATATCAAAAAGAAGATGCAGAAAAATATATAAAAGAAAAAGAAAAAATAATAAATGATATAAATGATTATAGGATTGTATTAAAAGATACAAAGAAAGATTACGATAAATTATTAAAGAATATATCTAAAATAGATGAAGATAAAGAAGATAAATTATTTAAAATTTATAAGTCTTTTGATAAAAAGAGAGATATTCTTTATGCTGATATAGAAAGACGTAATAAAGATATTGATGCTTTTACTAAAATAGGTTCAACTTGCCCTCATTGTTACTCTAATTTAGATAATAAACATAAAGAAAGAATACTTAAAGATCTTTTTAATGGTGTTTCTAGGGTTAAAAAAGAGTATGATGAATTAACTGAAAAAGAGAAAAAAGCTTATGATGATTATTGTAATATTAGAGATAAGAACGATGAAAATGATAAAAAATTAAAAGCGGTACAAAATTACGAGAGAGTTATTAATGATATTAATCAAAATATAAAAGATCTAAACTTAAAATTAGAGTCAAAGGAAGAAATAAATATTAATGCTATAATTAAAAAGATCAAAGATATTGATGATGATATAAAATTAATCAAAGATATTAAAATTGATAGTATCGAGAGTGATATAAAAGAAGCAACTAAAAATGATAGAATAATTAAAGAGTATAATTTTTTAAAAGAAAAATTAAAAGATATAAACATCAAAGACATCACTAAAAAAATTGATGCCTTAGAAGATGAAGATATAGAATTAAATAATGATCTTAAAAAACTCAACATAGAGTTTAAAGTATATGAAGAAAAAAGCGAAACATATAAAACACTCCAAGACGATATCAAAAATATAAACGACATCAAAAAACAGATTAAAGATAAAATTACAATATCAAATACTTTAATAGAAAAAGAAAAAGAGAAAGTTAGAGATTTTAAACAAAATATAAAAGAGCTAAAAAATAGTTTCTCAGATTTAGAAAAAGAAAAAAGAATAATTGACGCATTACAATTTATTATATCTGATAAAGGAATTAAAAAATATATAATTGGTAAATATATTCCGTCATTGAACACTTTATTTTATAAATATTCAACTATATTAGAAAGTAATTTTATTTTAAAAATGAAAAATGATATGAGCATAACTGTTAATAGTTTAGGACTCGAAAGAAAATATTATACTTTTAGTACCGGTGAGAGATCACAAATCAATTTAATTATTTTACTTTCTTTTATTGAGATGGCTAGACTAATGCATGGTGGTACTTTTAATAATCTTTTCTTAGATGAATTAACAGCACCATTAGACCCAGATAATACATATAAGATGTTTAAACTACTTAGAACATATTTTGATGATCTCAAAATATTATTAATCACACATAAAGAAACTGATAAAGAGATGAGTTTTATAGATAAGAGAGTGCAAGTAAAATTAAATAAACAAGGATTTTCTAAATATAAAATAATAAAAATTTAATGTGGGGTATTTGTTGTTATGAAAAATAATAGAAGATCTGTACCAAATGAAAGACGTACATATACAGAATATAGTTACGATGGTCGATCTGAAGAAGAAAAATGTGCTGTTATTTTAGATTTAGTTAATGAAGCATTTGCAAAAAATGCTCTGATTTTTAATACATCATCAAAAAAATCACATTTTTTGGATTATAAAAGATTTAAAATTAGTAAAGGTGCTGAGAAATATATTAAAAAATTACCAATAGTATTTAGAAAAATGAGAAAACAGGGTGATTTAAATTATATTAAATCATGTAAATTTATTATACTAAAAGGTGGCTTATATCTACATTGTGATCTAGATAAGATATTTTTTAATGATGTAGTAAAATTTGATGATCCTGTAATTGGCTTTGCTTATGCATATTTAAAAAGAAATCAAGAATATATATTTTAAGGAGTTATTATGAATGATATTTTAATAAAAAAATTAGAAAAAGCTTTAGATGCATATGATAAAGGTCAAGCAATTATGAGCGATTATGATTATGATTGTCTTATAGCTGAGTTACGTTCATCTGACCCTAAACATAAATTTTTACAAAAAATAAGTAATCAGGGTGGTGATTTCAAACATAAAACAAAAATGTTGAGTCTTGATAAAATACACACACCAGATGAACTCATAAAATGGTTTAATAAAGTTAAATATTTTTGTTCATTTAAATTGGATGGTATAGCCATATCGATACATTATATACTACGTGATGATTATTTTTATATTCATAAAGCAGTTACAAGAGGTGATGGTAGTATAGGAAAAGATGTTACCCATATTATTCATGGTATTGATCTTCCTAATAAGATACAAAAAACAAATGAAAATTATACATCATTTGAGGTTAGAGGGGAAGCAATTATGGATAGAGCGGTATTTGCTGAACTTAAAAAAAGTTCTGATTTAGATTATAATACTCCTCGTAATTTAGTAGCAGGATCATTTAATACTCTAAAAGACCCAGATATATTAAGAAAAAGAGGTATTAAATTCATTGCATATAATTTAATTGCTGATGGAATATATAATAATATCTCTGATGATGATAGACTCAATATTAAATTTTCAATCAATTGGAAATATTTAAGATCAATTGGTTTTGAAACTGTACCTAAAATAGTAACATCTAAATATGATGAGATAATGAAATGGATAAAAGAGACAGAAGATAGACGTAATAAAATACCATATGATATTGATGGTATAGTCATACAAAGAAATAATATCTATAGATTTTTACAAGAGGGTTTCACTGATCATCATCCTAAAGGCGCAATAGCATATAAATTCAAACCAAATATCACTAAAGCAATAATCAATGCTATTACATGGCAACTTGGTCGTACTGGTATATTAACACCTGTTGCTGAGATTGAGCCTATTGAATTAAATGGTGTTTTAATTAAAAGGGCAACATTACATAATTTAACATTTATCGAAGATAAAAATATTACTATCGGATCAGTTGTTGAGTTACAAAGATCAGGTGATGTAATACCTAAAATAAACAAAGTATTAGAATGGAATGATGATAGTTATTTAACTATACCTAAAAAATGTCCAAAATGCGGAGAACCAATTATTAAAAAACTCAGCATATCAAATCAATATAATCTTTATTGTGATAATCCAACATGTAAAGGTAAGTTGGAATTAAAAATACTTTATTGGTTAAATATGACAGGTTGTAAAGGTATTGGTGATAAATTAATAATTAAAATGGTACGTAGAAGATTTATAAGTAAAATTGCTGATCTCTATAGTCTATCACCAAAAAGATTAATGATGTTGGATAAGATTAAAATAAAATCTGCAAATAATATTTGGAATGCTATACAAGATACAAAAGAAATAACAACAGCTCAATTCATGGCTGGTCTTGGTATTGAAGGTGTTGGTATGGGTATGGCTGAAAAAATATCTGAACATTTTGATAATGATTTTAGTGAGATATTAAGATGTAGCTATCCTGATTTTGAAGAAATTGATGGTGTCGGATCAATATTAGCAAAAAATATTGATAATTATTTTACACTAAATTATGAAGAGATTGCAGAGTTGCTCTCTATAGTAAAAATAAAAAATGTTAATGATAGACTTAACTCTCAGCAAAAAGATGGCATCACAGGTCTCTCCTTTTGTATTTCAGGTAAAGTATCAAAAGGTAAAGCATATTATTATAATTTAATAGATTCTTACGGTGGTATCATACATACAAGTGTGAGTAAAAAATTAGATGTGTTAATTAGTAATGAAACTAGTACTTCTAAAGTTAAAAAAGCAAATGAGTATAAAATTAAAATTATAAATGAAAAAGAGCTTAATGATTTAATTTATAAATGAGACTTATAATGAAAAATAAAATATACTATTTTATACTCTGCATATCAGCTTTTTTAATAACTTTCTCATATTTTGTTATGAGGGAGCATAATAAAGAAAAATGCTACAAACGCTGTATTAAATCATCAAATAAAACGGAGTGGATTTGTGATAAAATATGCAATAGCTAATCTATTAATTTTATTTTTATTATTCCCAAATATTATACATGGTTTTAAAATTCATAATAAAGCTAAATTAATATATGATTATTTTCAAAAAACTGAATATAAGAATGTAGCAATGATAATAGCAAGTCAGGCTATTTTAGAGACAGGTCATTTTAAATCTAGTAAACATAATGAATTAAATAATTATTTTTCCATAAAAGATTGGAAAGATAATAGATGTAAAATGAAGCCTATCTATTGTATGAAAAGATATAAAAATATTAAAGAATCAATAATAGATATGCATAATTATATAAGTCGCAAGAAATATAGAACATCACCATTAACATATTATAATGATCTAGTTAAAAATGGTTATGCGCAAGATCCTCTTTACGTACAAAAAATTAAATCAGTTGTTAAATCTTTTAAAAATAATTATAAATAATAGTACCTTAATAATTATTTAAAGAGGTCATTATGAACAAATGCACAGGCGAAATGGAAGTCTTCAGCCGAGTTGTTGGTTATTACCGTCCAGTTAGTAGTTGGAATAAAGGTAAAAAACATGAATTTTTTATGAGAAAAACCTTTAAGATGCCAGAATTGGAAGATGTAGAAACTGATGATGATAGATCACTTCTATCTGTAGCAGATTAACTTTTGAGGTAGGTGTATATGGTTTGGCTTTATACATTAGAAAATAAATTTATATATCATACTAAAAAACCTTGTTCCAAAGAGTCTAAATTTTATGATAGTAAATCTAATCTAAGAATGACAATAACTAAATTTGGAACCATAATAATTGGAGCTGGGTATTCATGGAACGGTTGTTCTCCCAAAGTAAAAATAGGTAAGTGGATTTTTGGTACACCTGATGGTGATATTGATGAGGATACTGGTAAACCTATAACATATTATGCGTCCTTAGTACATGATGCTCTAACCCAATTTTATAAACACCCAGACATGTGTTTCACACGTAAAGCGATGGATGATATTTTTTATGATATGTTAGTTGAAGCTGATTTTGAATATGCCTACCTTTATTATTTTGCAGTAAGATCATATGCAGTTGTTACTTTCAAAAAATAAAATTTTGTTTTATTGATTTTTTAATATGTAAATGATATAAGATCAAATACTATTTGTTGTTAAGATTAATGAGGTTTAAAAATGCTAAAATTAAAGTATCAGTTTAATGTTAAGATCGATAACCGTTTCTATAAAACCGACCCGCATATAGAAAGATTTAATATCAATCCTATACCTTTAAGACCAAATATTTATGCTCAAGAAGATATTTTTTCATTTTATTTGAACATACCTAAAAATAATGAACATAATATTTTAAAAATTAAAGAGAATTTTATTATAACAAAAGATTGGAGATAAAATTATGAAATTAATTAAACCTAGTTTTTATGAGCTTGATAAAGACGTAGAGTTAGATTACAAAAAGAAAATTGAAAGATGCACTCGCATTGCCTATAAATCAGAAGACAAAATGGAAAATATGCTATTTAATGTTGATACACAAAATCAAATGAATGATAAGGAAAAAGAAGAAGCAGAGAAAAGGAAAAAAGAAATAGAAATAGACTCTAAAAGAATTACTTTTTTATCTTCCGTTATCAATAGAGGTCATACATCTGTATTAGAACATTATAGAGTATGCTTCAAAATTACTGGTGATTTTATAAATGATTTTATAGAATTTGAAGAAAGACCAGCCCCATCATTTTTTAAAAAGAATAAAACAATAAAAGTTGCCAATAAAACAAAATTTATTGAACACCCACATATTCGATTTAATTATGATTATAAAGAGGAAGCTGTATATTTGAGTGGTAATTTGAGAGCATTTTATGATTTACATTATCATGGTGATGATTCTAAACGTAAATCAATGCAGTATATTATGTCACATTTAGGTAGACATTATAGTATTTTCTTTACACATCAAACAAATTTTCTATCTGATGACATAGAAGAGATTGATCCTTTTACAATTCCTAATTTGGAAATAAGATCATATCATACATATAAAACAATGATTTTTGTTACAAATAGAGGGGTTAGTCATGAATCAGTTCGACACAGAGTAGCTAGCTTTTCACAGGAAAGTACGAGATATTGCTCCTATGATAAAGATAAGTTTGGTAATGAGATTACATTTATAGATCCAACAACAACATTAGACTCGATATTTAAAAATGATAAAAAATATGGTACGCTAGATTATATGAAACAAAATATACCTGAGATCATAGATACAATAAATATGATTTATGGTGATATAGAAAAAGCATACATGCATCTTAAATCTTTAGGTTGTCCACCTGATGTTGCTCGTAATGTTTTACCAATAGGTGTTAAAACTGAATTTGCGATAACACAAACAATGCATTGGTGGAGAGAATTTTTTAAATTAAGAACAACAAAGCATGTGCATCCCGATATGTTATATTTATCTCGTCCTTTATTGGGTCATTTTAAAGAAAAATACCCTGAATTGTTTAATGATATAAGTTATGGAGATTAATAATGAATATTAAATATTTTTTTGATGAGATGGTCGAAGAATCCGAAAATAATATAGATTGGGAAAATATAAATAGTGTTAAAGATTTGTTACCAAGATTAATAAAAATTGAAATATTAATAAAAGCCAAAATGATTAATGAAGGTGTTTATGATGAAAAGTTCTAAAATAAAAATTAAAAAAGGAAAAAAGAAAGAAAAACCAAAATTTATTAAAACAACTTTTACATGTCCTAAATGTAAAACAATTAATGATGTTTCAGCAAGTGGGTATGGTAATCATCTCAGATCATGTAAAGGATGTAGTGAACAGATAATGTTTGAGTATGAAGCACCATTGAGACATTATTCACAATTATCTGAGGATAAAATAAGCAAATTACCAGAAGATTTACAAGAGCAGGTTCGTAAAGAAATTCAAGAAATAAAAGATAGAGAAGAACTTGAAAGAAAAAATCCAGATTTAAAAAAAGAAAGATTAGCAATGGAAAAGAAAAATAAACCTACTGATCTTATAACAACAAGAGGTCAGATGATTATTGCAAAAATGATTGAGGAAGGTTTAAATATAGATACTGATGATCCAGATGAGGATTTAAATAATAAAAAAAGATTTATTGAAATATTTAAAGAGGTAACAGGGCAAGATATAAATATTGAAGATTTATAGAGGGGAGTAAAATGAGACAAGGTTGGAATAAATATTTTATTGAGTTAACCAAAGAGATAGCTAAAAGATCAACATGCATCAGAAGACAGGTTGGTGCGATAATTATTAAAGATAATCGCATTTTAGCAACTGGTTATAATGGTGCTCCATCTAGTATTGATCATTGCACTGATAAAGGTATATGCATGCGTACAGAGAGAAATATAAAATCGGGAACAAACATTGAAACTTGTATGGCTGTACATGCAGAACAAAATGCATTAATACAATGTGCTAAATATGGTCTATCTGCTAAAGACTCTAAAATATTTATTACTCACCAACCTTGTTCAGTTTGTACTAAGCTAATAATACAGGCTGGTATTACTGAAATCTTTTTTATTGAGTCTTACCCTGATGAATTTGCAATGGAATTACTCTCTATGAGCAAAATAAATGTTTACCAATACAATGGCATTAATTTTGATATTATATTTGAACATGGTCAACTTCAATATGGAGAATAGTTATGGGTAACACTAATAACTCTTATATAAAAGATTTTGATAAGATTGTTGATTTTGAATTAAATGGAAAGACTTTGATCATATTAGATGGTACAGATAATAGTGGTAAAACAACAACAATAAATGAATTAAGAGAGTTATATAAAGATAGTGTTAATTTCGTTCATTTTCCTAGTGATAATCTCGTTAAATCTTTTGAATTTAAAAGATGTATCAATAATCCAAATGTATGCAATAATACCGAATTTTTAAAAAATCTCATGATAGAAATAATTGATACCATAAGTAAATTAGACTCAGATTATATTATTGTTGATCGCATGATTTTATCATCAATGGTCTATCAGGGTCTCTATGATTTTATGAATGATGTGATAATTAATTTATATAAAGAGGTTTTTGAAAAATTAAAGATAAAAGAAATATATCATATAAACATGATTGGTTTTATCCAAAACGATGATTCAGAAAATGATCCAACAAAAAAGAAAATTGATGCAGATATAACATATCAAACAAAATGGAATAATCTTTTATCGTTTATATATGAGTCAAATGAATCAATTTTTAATAATATCTATAGTTTCAAAATAAATAAAGATAATATTCATACCGTAAGAAAGAATATAATTAATATCATAAATAATATCATAGTTTAATAATCTATATTGAGGTTAAATGATGTATACTCTTTATAAAGGCATTTTTATTTTTATTGCTGTTTCTTATTCTTATTTTTTGAGATTCATAACAACAGATTTAGTTATGAACATATTTTATATACTTAAAGGTTTTTTTGACGGAGAACTTTTTTGCGCTATTAGTGGTAAAGAACAATTTTATAAAGTTAAACAAGCCAATTCAGAAAAAGAAAAAGATCAATGGATAACAAGAGTTTATGAATATTTAGAAGACCCACTGCATGGTAAAATTGATTGGTTTCCTAGATTTTTAACTGTTATTATTCTAAGACGTTATTATGGAGATTGTGTTGCCGAGTATGAAAAAATAATTACAGAAAGAGGAAATATACCCATTAAAGATTTAAATAAAAATGATAAAGTTTTATCCTATAATTTTAATTTAAAGAAATATGAATTTAAAGAAATACTAAATCACGTCAATAAAGGTAAAAAAAATATTGTACGAGTACATTATAAAACTGGTAATTATAGCGATTTTACACCTGATCATAAAATATATCATGGGAATATAGATTATAAAGTATCTAAAATAAAAGACATTGACATAAATAACCATAATGAAAGGAAAGTGCCAGTTATAACTAAAATGCCATATACAATTCAAGATAATGATTATTATACTGAGGATATTTGTTTTTTATTGGGTTATTATATGGCTGAAGGTTATTATTATAAAAAACGATGTTATATAGGTGGTCACGATATACCTAAATATATAATACCAATACTAGATAAATATGATATTAAATATTCTTTGAAAATAAGAGAAGGTGATAATTTACCAATTATAGAATTTTTAACCTCTGATTTTCGTAATAATATATTAGGTGAGATGGTTTTAAATAGTTTTAATATTAATCCACCAAAAATATTATATAATTTACCACCTAAAAAACTTCAAAAAATATTAGATGGATATTTTTTAGGTGATGGTCATATGAGAGAAAATAAAGAAAAATGTTATTCCACATCTTGTGATATTTTAAAAGATTTTATTGTTGAAATATCTTTTAAAATTGGAAATCCTGTTGCACCATATCATCAGTTAAAACATGGTGGTGTTGGTAATAAACCGATTTGGAGAATATATGATCGCCCAAAAGCGTTTCATAAAAAAAATTATGGTTATACTAATTTAAGTGAAACACATATTAAAAAAATTGAAAACTTAAATGATAAAGTTAATGTTTATGATATTGAGGTTAAAGATAATCATAACTTTATTATGGCAAATAGTGGAGTAATAGTCCATAATTGTGACGATTTTGGAATATTAGCTAGATATATGTATGGTGACGGTAAACTTTATTCAATATTACCATATAATAAAAAATATTGGAATAGAATGCATGTTGTCTATGTACGTAATAATAAAATATATAGTTCTGATAAAATATATTTTATGAGTTTACAAGAGTATTTAGATAGATATTATAATAGTATTGATTATTTTAAATTAAAAGTTATTTAATCAACGAACTGTGAGAATTGTCTTTCTTCACCTTTAAGAAAAGCTCTATAATCTTCAACTGAAAAATTTGGACAGGTTTTACCATTATAAAGCTCATAATGACCAACAACATCATCAATATTTAATTCGTATTTTTCAATCAACTCTAAAACAAGTTCAGTCATTGCGGTAAACTGTTTATTTGAAAATTCTTTATCACCGATGAGACAAATAGCTATCGCACCTTCATTATGATTCTTAATTGATGAAGGAGGTGAACCAATATCTCTACCAATTTCAATTTGACCATTTAAAGCTTCCAGAAATGCGGCTGGTTTTAACCAACCATTACAAATTACAAAATGATAACCACAACCAGACCATCCTCGCTCTTTGTGCCAATCATCGATTATTGTCTGTGAACCCCATGTAGATGCACTACAATGTAAATGAATTTTATTTATTTTTCTCATCAGTTTTACCTACAACATTGTTAATAATAGTATCATTTTTGCTGTTTAAAGCCTTGATTAATTTCTCTGCCTTTGGAAAGACGACATAACCAAGCAAAAATATAAACACATTAAAAAGTGTTGCTGGCGCATCCTGTGGTGTTTTGCCTTTATAAACAGCGATAGCATAGAGCACCCAAAAAAACACCAAACAAGTGAATGTTAACCACAATAAGACTGCACCTTTAGATATTGTATCTTGACCATTTTTATCCATGATTAAATGTTTAATATGCATCTTAGTCTCCTAACTACAAATATGTACAATAATTGGCATCATAATCATTATTATGACTGCACTATAACCGAGAACTCTAAATGTTAAAGGTAATTGTTTACGTGTTAAAAATTCCATAATAACCTCACTTATTAAGTTTATTAAATTCTTTAAAATACTTATCCATATCACCATTAATATTACAAGTATGTTTTTCTAAATCACAAATAGCAAAAAATAATGATAATAAAATTAATGAAAAAACATTATATAATTTGTGATCTTGTGATCTTTTTCCAAAATCAGACATAATGATATCATGTATCATTTGATTTATTTCTTTTATTCTGGGTGCATGGTATGCCGATACTCTATCAATTAGTTGAACTGGTATACCCATACTGATCGCATCACTATAACTCTTTTGTAGAATTGTTTTAGAAACATCTTGCATATATGATGCTAATTCAGCATCATTTTCAAAACCATTTCTAGAATAATAATAATCTAATTCTTTTAATAAGATTTCTCTATAATATTTAAGACGTAAATCAAATATTATTATTAGTGCATGCTTTTTCTTTTGTATATCTAATGATGGTAATACTTGCTTACGCATGCGTTTAATTTCTGAAAATAATAAATGTTTTCTAAGATCAAATTTATTATTATATTTACTTAAAACTTGAACCAATCCGATAATCTCTTTAACGAGATTAATAATTTTTTTAATCATAAGTCTCTCAATATTCTAATTATCAAATCTCTTATAAAAAAATCAATAGCCATTAATAACATTTCTATTTTTTGTTTTTTAGTTTTATAGAATTTATCTTGTAGAGTATCATCAACGCTTAAAGTAACTGTAGTTTTTACTTTTAATATTGAACTGATTATCAGATCTTTATTTTTCTTATTGCATATTGAATCATCTATTTGTTTATGAAATCTTTTATAGAAAACTTTAAATGCTTTTTTTAAATAAACGTCATTTAAAACAGTTTTACCATCAATTAAATCATTTAAATAAAATTTTAATGATTGATCAATATTATCAATTAGAATAATTAAACCAATTTCTAAATTTTTATTTGAGTCATGTAATTTTTCTTCAATATCAATTTTAATATTTTTTAAATTATAGAAAATTGGTGAGAGAAAATAATAATTAATTGCGGATTTTTTTATACCTATTTTGATTTTATTTCTGAGTAAAAAAGATATAAAACCAAGTAATGATATAATCCAACTTATATAATCTGCATAGTTCGCATTTTTAAAATAATTAAGTATTGATTCAATTGGTACATTAATGGTTATATTTGTAAAATCTATCATAAAATTTCTCATAACAAAAATAATTTTTATTTAGCTTTACAAATATTTATAATGGAAAATTATTCACCTTCTAGCTTTACCATTGTTAACCATTTTTGGGCATATAGTTTGCCAAGAAGATCAAAATTTTGAGTAAAATAAAACTCTTTGGTTTCAAAACTAACAATAGAATCGGGTGTGCAATAATTATCAATTTCTGTTTTAACTAAGGCATGCAGACGAGATAATCCATCAAATATCTGTTCTTTATTAGTATTAACAAATTTCATTTCCATAAAGAAAGCAGTTGTAGCAATCAGCAGAGCTTTATCAAAATCCATATTTATATCTCCACGTTAGGTCTATAAGTTTCTATCAGTTCTCTGTACTCTTTTTTAGACAACACCATTGTTACTACACCTTCAAGTGTTTCAATATTATCTATAGTGAAATATGAATCAAGATATTCAAGACTTCCAACAGCATCACCATTTTTGTCTTCTTCAGAAACAATACCTCGGAGATACTGTTCCCATGTTTTCTGAATCATATTTTCTGTTGGTACAAGTTCCTGAACGTCATAGTTTTCAAACTGCAATACATTTTCCACATATGACTCTTCAACCTTGACAGGACTCATTTCTTTTGTTTCATCTGAAAGTAAGTCCTCATATTGCTGTTCTGTGAGTATTGTGTACTCTGTTCCTGTGTTATTATCTACCCACACGGGTCTCTGTTCCCCATCAACTTCCACGAACTTGTTTACAAGTCTTGTTCTTTCTTCAGGAACAATAACCTGTCTTTCGGAAGTTTCTCCAGTCACTGGGTCTGTGTACTCTTCCATGAGTGGCCTTGATTTTATAACCGTACCCATAACCATTTCTGGAGTTTGACTATTAGGCAACCATTCTGGAACGGGATCTGTCAAGTCTTTCTTTTTAAGCTGTACGCAAAATGGATATCTCCCGAACACTAGTCCTTTTGCTTTGAAGTTCTTCACCTCTGTAAAGGACATACTGTCTAGATTGATATTATCCAGTTCAACCTCGTCAGGATTATAACTTTTGTTCTTTAAGTTCTGACTTAGCATTAACTGAATGACATCCATGTCGATATCAGTTTTTTTGAATTTCACTTTAGTTTTCTTTGGCATTATTTACTCCTCATTTATGTTATTGTAGTTTTTAACTCGATCTTTTAATTCAGCTTTTTCCTGATCAAAAACAGATTCAGCATCATTGGGATTTTTCAGCTTAGCTATGTTTGTTAAAGGATTTCCAAAGACATCATTTTCAGGATCAGATTGATCTGCTGGAATGAAAACTTCCTTAACTGAAATGTAATCTATTGTAAAATCTTCATTTTGTGTTTGCACGTCATTTCTAGCTATATTTAAGTAAAATCTTTCGTCATCGCCATTATTAGGAATTACAACTCTGTATATACCTGCTTCGTAAAAACGATGTAATATAGTGGTTGAACTTCCAATAGCAATTGAGACTTCACCTAATGTTAAATCAGTAATAGAGATTTCAACTAAGTACGGTTTTTCATACTTACATACCCCTGTTTGATACATTGTTGCCCATTGTACCACATTATCATTAACACAATGTGCATGACCTGTTGGTGATTCTTCAATGTATTTTGTTGCATCTTCTGTGAAATTAACAACCCAACCGTCAGGATCGCCAGCAGTCCAATCTGTAAAGTCACCATTAGTTAAAAGCTCATCTCCAACGCTGAATCCATATTCATTATTGTAATTGATGTCTTTGAGTCGTTTCCATGCATCATCTGGTTGTATTGCTAATACATCTAATTCAAGACTTCCAGCATTTGTTGCATGATTTCCATTTCCAGAAACATCATAAAGACTCCCAGCAAGTGGATATCTAGCGATTATGTCACCATTTGCATCTTCAAATTTAACATCCCACATTTTATAGGGTGCTACAAATCCCTGATAAGTTGTTTCAGACTCAAAC
>CAYWXW010000004.1:0-6603 GCA_964462265.1 uncultured Porticoccaceae bacterium
CGTTTTTCCATAAAGGCTTTACCGCCTTCTTCCAAAAACGGCGAGATACACAGCACTTGTCCACGGTCTTCCATCGCTGCGACCACTTCCAAACCACCCGCATCCTGAGAGAAGTTCAGTCCCTCTTTGGTCATGCGCAAACCCATGGGCGACATGGCGAGCATTTCGCTGGCGAGGCTTTGACCGGCGGCTTCTAAATCTTCGGATTCAACCACTTCAGAAACCAAACCGATGCGCAGGGCTTTTTTGGCGTTGACAAAGCGGCCACTCATCATCATTTCGGCAGCGTTCGATGTGCCGACCGAGCGAGGTAAAAAGTAGCTAATACCAATATCACAGCCGGTGAGGCCAATTTTTGCCATGGCGACATTCATGCGGGCGTTTTCAGCGGCGTAGCGCACGTCGCAGGCGAGGGCGAAAGCAAAACCACCACCCGTGGCAGCACCCTGCATTAAGCCGATAATGGGCTGGGGGCAACGGCGCATGCGCATGATGATTTCTGATATCAGGCGTTGACCGCGCATATCGGCGGGGTTGCTGGCGCCAAAGTGGCCGGCGTCGTTGAGGTCGAGGCCGGAGCAGAAGTGTTTGCCCGCGCCGCGCAATACCACAACGCGTACTTCGTGCTTGAAGTAGAGTTTGCCAAAGTAGTCGAGCAGCTCTTCTGTCATCACCTGGTCGATAGCGTTAAAAGCATCGGGGCGATTGAGGGTCAGCCAGTCGGCGCCGTCTTTGTGTTCGATGAGCAGTGTTTTGTAGTCGCTTTCAGTTGCTGTCATTTTTCTCTCCTGTATATTTGTTTTAACGCGGTTATCGGTGGCTAAACGGGGCTGCTCTGTGCAGATACAGCTCACTACGATGGTACACCACCACTCAGCCGCTCGCTTACCCCAACTAGCCATGGCAAAGACGGTATTGGGTGACGCTGTTCTTCCCTTGCCTCTAGCGCCATAATTCCCATCCCTGTACTAATCCCCAGCCCCTATAACGGATGCGCCAATGCGTCACTTTTTCAATTTACTCATTTTCTTTGCCTGCCTGGCACCCGGCATTGTTCGGGCACATGCCGAGGGCGCTCACGACCAGCCTGTCCCCTGGACGCTGAATGTGTATTTCGAAAATGATCTGTTCGGTGAGACCGACCAAAACTACACTAACGGCGTGCGCATTTCGTGGGTTTCACCCGATACCAACAAGCTCGCTAGCGAACCCCTTTACCCCGATTGGCTGCAGGACTTAAACAAGCAATTGCGCTTTTTTAATCGTCTCGACGATGAACTCGAACACAACATCGTGCTCAGCCTTGGGCAGCTGATGTACACGCCCTCTAGCACTGAGCGTTACGACCTGGTTGTCGATGAACGCCCCTACGCAGGCTATCTTTATGGCGGCATTGCCTACCACACCCGCAGTGATGGCCAACTGGATATTGTGGAGCTCAATATTGGCATTGTAGGCCCCGATGCTTTGGGACATGAGACACAGGATTTTATTCACGACCTGCGTGGCTTTGAAAAGTACAATGGCTGGGATAACCAACTGCGTAACGAACTCGGCCTGCAATTGATTTACGAACACAAAGAGAAACTTTTTAGGGGCCATATTATCGGCACTGTGAGCCACGATTTTATTGCCCACGGCGGCGTTAGTCTCGGCAATGTGGCTACCTACCTGAATGTCGGTGGCGAATACCGCATTGGCTGGCAGCTACCCGATGACTTTGGCACCTCGGCGGTGCGCACCGGTGGTGACAACAGCACCCCCGGCAGGCACGACTATCGGCGCCTTTCACCCAATGGGCTTTTTCACAGCCTGCACGCCTTTTTCTCGATGGATGGCCGCCTGGTGGCACAGGATATTTTTCTCGATGGCAATACCTTTCGCGATAGCCACAGTGTCGACAAAGAAAGCGCCGTCGCCGACTTTTCACTCGGCTTAAGCTTTATCACTGGGCGCTGGAAAGTGTCCTTCGCCCATGTGTTCCGTACCCGTGAGTTCAAACAGCAACCCCACCACCACAAATACGGCTCAATGAGCCTGTCTTACAGTTTGTAATTAATGACGACTCCCAGCTCTGGCGCGCATACCCTTTCAATGCACCGCGAAGCCCACTGGCAAAGCTACCGCCGCTTGCCCGCCTATGCCGTACCCAAGCGCTGGCGGCACTGGTTGCTCGACCGAGGCTCCCTCACCCAGCGTTTGGTTACCGCCAGTAAAGGCCAGTTTCGGGTGCGCATATTGGCGCAGGGCATCGCCAAACCCCGGCGCACAGAGGCCAAGGCCCTGGGCATCCCCCACCAGCAACTCGCTGTGGTGCGCGAAGTCATTCTTTATGGCAATGACCAGCCCTGGGTTTACGCCCGCAGTGTGCTGCCGCTAAGTAGTTTGACCGGTCGCCTGGCACGGCTGCGCAAGCTCGATGAGCGCCCTCTGGGTGCGCTGTTATTTGCCGACCCCTCCATGCGACGGGACAAACTAGAACTGGCCCGCGTGCAGCCTGCAAAGGTGGCTTTGCCGCCGGAACTTGGTATCTTTGACACGCCGCTATGGGGTCGGCGCTCGGTGTTTTATATTGCCGACAAACCCCTGCTGGTGAGTGAGATTTTTTTGCCCACCTTTAGCCCCGTTAACTCTGCCCCCGGCTTGCCGTCCCTCAACAAACGATCAGGCACTAATTAACTATGCTCAACGCCTCACCCAGAACCCGCGCCTTTCTCGAACTGATGCGTTTCAACAAGCCGGTCGGCACCCTGCTCTTGCTCTGGCCCACCCTCTGGGCACTGTGGATTGCGGCGGATGGTTTTCCCTCTATCGCGGTATTGATTATCTTTGTACTCGGCGTGATCGTGATGCGCGCCGCCGGTTGTGTCATCAACGACTACGCCGACCGCAAGGTCGACGGTGGCGTGACACGCACCCGTAACCGGCCCCTGGTCGATGGCCGTATTGACCCGCAGGAAGCGCTCATCCTCTTTGGCGGCCTGTGTTTTAGTGCCTTTTTCCTGGTCTTGATGACCAACCGGCTGACCATTGCCCTGTCCTTTGGCGGTGTCGCCATCGCCACTATTTACCCCTTTGTGAAACGCTACAGCCACTTGCCACAAGTGGTGCTCGGCGCGGCCTGGGCCTGGAGTATCCCCATGGCCTACGCCGCTCAAACCGGTACGCTGGTGAAAGAAATTTGGGTGCTCTATTTTGCCGTGGTGTTGTGGACGGTGGCCTTCGACACCTTCTATGCCATGGTCGACCGGAAAGATGATGTAAAGGTGGGTATTAAATCCACTGCCATTTTGTTTGGCGATCTCGACCTGTTCTGGATTGGCGTGCTGCAGGCACTCACTCTGCTAGGGCTGGTGGTTACCGGTGATGCCTTTAAGCTGGGGATGATTTATTTTAGCGGCGTGCTGGCGGTCGGCCTGTTGTTTATCTATCAGCAAATCATTGCCCGCCACCGTCAACCGGAGGCCTGTTTTAAAGCCTTTCGCAATAACCAATGGGTTGGGGTGGTGCTGTTTATCGCCATCGTAGTCGACCGCTTTTCTGCCTGAACGAGCCAGGTGGCGCTGTCGGTGTCATATAATTGTCACTCTGTGGTCATCTAATAGAGGCCCAAACCAGTAAGAGTACGTAGACATGGCAGCATCTACCGTTTTGATTGTCGATGATGAAAGCGCGATCAGGGATATGGTCAGTGTGGCACTTGAAGTAGCAGGCTATCGCTGCCTGCAAGCCGACAATGCGCGCAACGCTCACGCCCTGATTATCGACGAAAGCCCCGACCTGGTATTGCTCGACTGGATGATGCCAGACACCAGTGGCCTAGAATTGCTGCGCCGCCTGCGCCGCGATGAGCTGACCGCCAAGCTGCCGGTGATTATGCTCACCGCCAAGGCGGAAGAGGACAATATGATTCAAGGCCTCGACTCCGGGGCCGATGACTATATGAGGAAGCCCTTTTCACCCCGCGAACTCATCGCCCGTATTAAAAGTATCCTGCGTCGCCAGGAAGCCGAAGTACAGGAAGACCCGATTCAGGTCGAAGGCCTGCTATTTAACCCCATTAGCCACCACGTCAGCATCAACGGCAAAGCGCTGACCATGGGGCCCACCGAGTTCCGCCTGCTGAGCTTTTTTCTCAGCCACCAGGACCGGGTTTATTCCCGCGACCAGATTCTCGATCACGTCTGGGGCGGCAATGTTTATATGGACGAACGCACCGTAGACGTGCATATTCGCCGCCTGCGCAAAGCACTGAGTATTGATAAACACGAGCGTTTTATTCAAACCGTGCGCGGCGCTGGCTACCGTTTTTCACAAACACTGGTGGCCGACTAACTTTTAGGCAAACGATAGGGGCGCTCACTGGTGCAAAGAGGATTACGAATCGAGTTACAGCGCATCATTTTGCTTGCGCTAGCGCTGGGAATTGCCGGTTTTTTTAATGGTTACATCGCCCTGACCCTGTTGGTCGGCGGCGGCCTGTATATGGTCTGGACCCTGCTTAAAGTCCTTCACCTCTATCAATGGCTCGATGGCGGAGGGAAGGGCACTCCCCCCGAATCCACCGGCGTGTGGGGTGATATTTCCGATCAACTCTATCGCCTGCAAAAGCGCAATACCCGCGCCAGAGATGATCTGCGCGCCGTGGTTAAGCGCATCCGCAAAATCACTAGCGCCCTCGATGAAGGGCTGATCATTCTCGATGAAGAGCGCAGCGTCGACTGGTGGAACCCCGCCGCCGCCAAATTGCTGGGCCTGCGCAACGAAGACTTGCACCAACCCATTACCAACCTCTTGCGCACCCCCGCCTTTGTCAAATTTATACAAAGCGGCGATTTCGAGCTGCCCCTTGAATTGCCCGCCCCCAACGAACCCCAGCGCCTGTTACAGTTTTCGGCACGGGTATTTGGTGACAACGAAATTGCTCTGGTGATTATGGATATTACCCGCCTGCGGCAATTAGAAGAAATGCGCAAAGAGTTTGTCGGCAATATATCCCACGAGCTGCGTACCCCTTTAACCGTGCTCACCGGCTACATTGAAACCCTGCAAGACCAGGATATGCAAAACCTGCCCGCCGTGTGGCCCAAGGCATTGCAGCAAATGAGCCAGCAAACCGAGCGCATGAATCTACTCGCCGAAGATCTGGTGATGCTTTCGCGCCTCGAAACCACCATCGTGCCCCTCAAGGTACCGGTGAATCTCGACCAGCTGTTTGCACCCATCATCGACAACGCCCTGGCTTTAAGTGGCGAAAAACACACGATTAGCTTCAACAGTTGTGAGCAGCCGCTGCTCGAAGGCGATGCCAAAGAGCTACACAGCGCGCTGTCTAACCTGGTGTACAACGCGGTCAAACACAACCCCGAGGGTTGCGATATCGCCATCACCATTAGCAAAAATACTGATTCACTCAGTGTCCGTATTGCCGACACCGGCCTGGGTATAGACCCACGACATATACCCCGGCTCACCGAGCGTTTTTACCGCGCCGACAGTAGCCGGGCCACGCAATCGGGCGGCACGGGTTTAGGGCTAGCCATCGTAAAACACGTATTACTGCGCCATAACGGCGAACTCAACATTGAAAGCACCCTCGGCAAAGGAGCGACATTTACCTGCCGATTTGCTCAAGCGTAAAGATCAGGCTATCTTGCCCGCCATGAGTGACTATCCCTTTCTAAGCAGCGCCTTTCTCGACAGCCTTGAAAACAGCGGCAGCGTTGGCACCAATACCGGCTGGCTGCCCGCCCATCTCGAGCTTGATAACGCTCGCGGCGCCACGGCTTTTATGCCCACCTATGTAAAGACTCACTCCTGGGGAGAGTACGTGTTTGACTGGGCCTGGGCCGATGCCTACCAACGCAATGGTCTCGACTACTACCCCAAGTTGGTGTCGGCTATTCCCTTTTCTCCCGCCACCGGGCCACGGGTCGTCTTCAGCGGCGAGGGCGATCGCCAGCAGGCCTGCCAAAGCCTGTTTCAGGCGGCACGCGAACTCGCCGATGCCGAACAGGCCCATAGCTGGCATTTACTCTTTCCCGATGCCCAAACGCTGGACTGGTTTAAGCACCCGGAATTAATGCTGCGCACCGGGGTGCAGTACCACTGGTTGAATCGCGGCTATGAAAGCTTCGAGCACTTCCTCTCTACCTTTGCTTCACGCAAACGCAAAATGGTGAAGCGCGAACGCCGCCGCGTTGGCGAGCAAGGCATTGCTGTGGAGGTACTGCCGGGCACGGCCATCGACGCAAACTTATGGCAGTTTTTCTATCAACTCTACCAGTCCACCTATCGCAAGCGCAGCGGCAATAACGGTTATTTAAGCCCCAGCTTTTTCCTGCAACTGGGTGAAGCCATGGCCGACAATATCGCCATGGCGGTGGCCCGCAAAGACGGGCAGCCCATCGCCTGTGCCCTGTATTTCCACGGCGCCGATACACTGTATGGGCGCTACTGGGGCTGCGCCGCAGAGTACGATTACCTGCACTTTGAGCTTTGTTATTACCAAGGCATTGAATACGCGATTAAGCAGGGCCTGCAGCGTTTCGATGCCGGAGCCCAGGGCGAGCATAAAATAGTGCGCGGCTTTGAGCCGGTAGA
>CAYWXW010000004.1:6613-15705 GCA_964462265.1 uncultured Porticoccaceae bacterium
CATCGCCGATTTTCTGGACCGTGAAACGCTGGAAATCAAACGCTATATTGAACAGGCTAAGACTGGATTGCCCTATAAGCAGGAAAAAGAAAACGCGCTATAACGCTTACTGGGCCGCACAGCTTTTTGCCCGCCTCACTTAGCGACGCTATTCTCACCCTCTAATTCAATGCGTAGATTCATGTATGCCTAAACCTCAAACAGCCACGCTATCGCGTCGGCTGGCTTGACTTGTTACGCGGCATTTAATTTAACCTTGCTGACCTTAGAAAGCTTGACGTTTTTCTTAGCCTGCCAAAGGTCGTAAGCATCTTGCATTGACAGCCAGCTTTCGGGAGTACGCCCAATTGCTTTAGAAAGCCGCAATGCCATTTCAGGGCTAACACCACTTTTCTGTTTAAGAATTCTATTAAGAGTGGAAGGCGATACATCAAGCTTTTCAGCCAGATAACGACAACTGAGATCAAAAGGCTCCATATAGGTCGCCATAATAAACTCACCAGGGTGAGGGGGGTTATACATAGCCATTAATGATAGTCCTCGTAATTCACGATATGGGCATTGCCGTCTTTAAATTCAAAAGTAACACGCCAATTGCCACTTACAGCTATAGACCAAATACCTTGTTTATTACCCTTAAGGGCATGGAGACGATAACCAGGGATATCGAGATCTTCAATCGATTGCGCGGTATCTAGCGCGACCAACTGCATTCTTAATTTATTGGCGTGATTAGCTTGAATTCCGCGAGCACTTCCCGAGTTGAAGAAACGCTCTAATCCTTTATGTTTAAAGGTCTTGATCATTCAAACATTGTAGCGCGTTGCGCAACAGTGTCAAACGGCCTGAACTTGTTATGAACAGAACAACTCCCGTTAGCAAAGCAGAAATCAATCCGTTTGACGCATTTGTTATGTGTCCATGTCCATTGACAAGCCATCAAGACGAGATGCAATATCAACAACTCTGACCCCTTTGATTTGTCGTGCATTAGTTACGATTATGTCCGTGTTCTTTGGTAAATAGCTTGTTCTTCCAAAGTGATTCCTTATTGATAACTTCTTCCTTGGTTGAAGATGACGATAAAACTTCTAGAAGGCAAAATTTAAAATTATCTCTGAAATAAGCTTCACTCTTATTGTTGAATAATTCTATGAGGTCATCATTTGATCCGTGAAAACTATTTACGTAATTTGACCACCTACCCCAAATACCTGAACTCCCAGATGCAGAGCCTACGTAATGCTTTCCGGTCTCCTTATCTGATATTAGATAAATGCCATAGATACTGCTAAGAGCTACTTTCCAGTCTGGCAGTGAATTATTAATAATTATCTCGATGGCGTTAAAGTTATGATTTATATCTTCATAAGATACAAACGGTTCGCCTTGGAACCTGTGTTCGTAAATACCTGATACTTTGGAGTTTTCAAAAATATAGCTTGGCTTAAAAACCGTAGCCCTCGTATTTTTCCCACTAAACTCAAGAATAAGGCGGCCAATTAATTCTGAATAATCATCTGTATACTTTACTGAGTATCGCTTTGAAGCACGGCTTGTTATTTTAAATACTCCACCAAACAAAAATCTATTTCCTGATATCTGAGCGAAGCTAATGATATTATCAACCGGGAATCGTTCTTTAGCCCTACCTCTATACCTTTGCCAGCCAAGCCAATCTTCTCTAGATCTTGTAAGAACATCCAAAGGACGAGTACCATTATCTGAAGGTTTAGCGAGATGAAAGCGATATTTATCATCATGCGCCAGATCGACCATTATTGAAGTAAGCTCCATTCTTACAGTATTCCTTTAGATGCGTATTGTTTGGGTTGCATAACTTGTTCTTAACAGGAATTAAAGAAACGTCCTATAGCAATAAACCCCATACATAACCTCAGCTTTACTCAAAGTTAACCCCTTTAACTCACCGATCCTTACACCATACCAGCAAGCGATTGTTGGCCGGCATGGCATTGTCTTCAAGTAAGGTCATACCCGCTTCGCTCGCCAGTTTATTGACCGCCTCAAAATCTCTAATGCCCTGCTGGGCGCCGCGCTGTTTTAACCACTGGTCAAAATTGGCGTTGCTGGCTGAGGTGAATTGCCCGTCGTAATTAAACGGCCCGTAAATCGCCAGCGTGCCGCCTGCACTGAGTACACCGGCTAGCTGCTTAAACATATTCACAACGCTGGCCCAGCTCATAATGTGGCAGGTGTTGGCGCTGAAAACAGCATCGACTGTGGCGATGGGCCACTGGGGCATGTCGACGTTTAACAAGAGGGGGCGGCGCAGGTTTTCGGCCGATGATGCATCGAGCCAGGCGTTGATGCCGGGGTGATATTCCTCCTGGTCACTGGTCTGCCAAATTAAGTGGGGTAGGCGCGGCGCAAAGTAGGCGGCGTGCTGGCCCGTGCCGCTGCCAATTTCCAATACGGTTTGAGCCTGGGCAAACACTCTTTCGAGAATAGTGAAAATGGCCTGCTGGTTATTTTCGCAGGCCTGAGAAAAGGGTTTTTCTAACATGCCTGACTCCTGAGCGGCTTTAGCTGGCAGCCGCGTCGCGGGTAAATACCCATTCACGGGCCGATGACATTGCCGGGTTATAGACATAACCCTCGCTGTCGAAAGTCTTGATCTGCTCGACATCTGTCAGACGATTGCGAATGATGTAGGCGACCATCAAGCCCCGCGCTTTTTTCGCGTAAAAGCTGATGATTTTGTACTTGTCGCCCTTCCAGTCCTTAAATACCGGGGTGATGATTTCGGCCGCTAGTTGCTTGCTCTGCACTGATTTAAAGTATTCGTTGGAGGCTAGGTTAACTAGCACCGGCAGGCTCTCGTCGGCTTGCTGTTGATTGAGGGCATCGGTAATTTTGCTGCCCCAAAACTGATAGAGGTCTTTGCCGCGACCATTGGCCAGTTTGGTGCCCATTTCTAGCCGATAGGGCTGCATTAAGTCGAGCGGGCGCAGCAATCCGTAGAGGCCAGAGAGAATGCGCAGATGATCCTGAGCCCACAGTAAATCGTCGCCAGACATCGACTCGGCATCGAGCCCGGTATAAACATCGCCTTTAAAAGCCAGTAGAGCCTGCTTGGCATTGTCCGGGGTGAACTTTTTATTCCAGCTCAGGTAGCGATCAAAATTGAGGTTGCCCAATTTATCGCTGATTTTCATCAGGGCCGAAACATCGTGTGGCGACATCTCGCGCAACTGTTCGATGAGCTCGGCGGAGTCATCGAGAAAGTCGGGGGTGGTGTGCTCGCTGGTTGTTGGCAGCGTTTCAAAATCCAGTGTTTTGGCCGGGGAAATCACCATTAACATCGCAGCTTCCTTTATCAGAGAATCCTTCAACTTTATGTAAACTATCGTGTCATTATAAAGACTCTACAGTGAAGAGGAATAGAGTGTGACCCGCAAACGACGTCTAATCAGCCTGTGTGCTGCCCTGTTACTGACAAGCGGCTGTACCGTCAACCCGGTTACTGGCGAACGTCAATTGTCGCTGGTCTCCGCCGAGCAAGAGGTCAGCATTGGCCGCCAGCAGTATTTGCCCGCCCAACAGGCTCAGGGCGGGCGCTATTACATTGACCCCGAAATACAATTCTATGTCGCCAGCATCGGCAAAAAACTCGCGGCGGTGAGTGACCGGCCCGATCTGCCCTATGAGTTTGTGGTGCTCAATAATTCCGTGCCCAACGCCTGGGCATTGCCGGGTGGCAAGATAGCCATCAACCGGGGTTTGTTAATGCACCTGCAGGATGAGTCTGAGCTCGCCGCCGTGCTGTCCCACGAAATCGTCCACGCGGCGGCCCGCCACAGCGCGGCGCAAATGACCCGCGGCACACTGATCAATATCGGCGCACAAGCGTTGGGGGCCGCCGCCCAAAGCAACGGCTTCGGTGAGCTCGGCGGCATGGCTGCACAACTCGGTAGCACTGCCTGGATGGCCAGTTATGGCCGCGGAGCAGAGCTGGAGTCCGATGCCTACGGCATGGAATACATGGTGCGGGCAGGCTACGACCCCCGTGGTGCTGTCAAATTGCAGGAGACGTTCGTTAAGCTCTCCGAGGGCCGACAGAGCGATTTCATCAGCGGCCTGTTTGCCAGCCATCCACCCTCGCAAGCCCGCGTTGTGGCTAACAAAGAGAAAGTGAAGACTTACCCCGCTGGTGGCATTACCAACCGCGCTGTATTCCAGAAACAGATCGCCCGCCTGGTTAAAGACCAACCAGCCTACAAAGCACAGACTGAGGCGATGAAAGCACTGGCTGATAAAAAGCCAAAACAGGCGCTGGCACATCTTGATAAAGCGGTGAAATTGCAAAGCGGGGAAGGGCAATTCTGGGAGCTGCGTGGCCACGCCTGGGCGATGCTCAACCAGCCCGCCAATGCCGATAAAGCCTACTCCACAGCCATCGCTAAAAACCCCGACTATTTCAGTCATTATCTCGCCCGAGGGGTATTGCGCTTCAAGCAGGGACAGAAGACTGCCGCCGGCAAAGACCTCGAGAAAAGCCAGAAGCTGCTGCCAACACCGGTGGCCAGCCTTTACCTGGGTAATATCTCCAATGCTAGCGGCGACAAAAAGACCGCCATCACCTACTACCGGGAGGCTGCCCAAACGAAGGGGGATATCGGTCAACAGGCTCGCGATAAGCTGGCCCTTATTGAAATGAGCCAGGCGCCTAATCGCTATATTCTCAACCGACTGACCCTGGGTAGCGACGGCAATTTACTGATCTCGGTGTACAACAAAAGTAACATTCCAGCTAAAGACGTTGTGGTGCAAGTGACAGAAATGGCCAGCACTTATGTCACCGGCCCCTCGGCGCAAATCACCATTGGCGCGGTTGCTGCCAATACACAAAAGACCGTTGCTACCCGCATTGGGCCCATCGAAGACCAAACTGCCCTGAATCGCTATCGCGCCCTGGTGATTGCCGCAAAACCAGCGCTAACCGATTAATTAGCCATGGCTATTGATGGAGCGCAATTAAGCCTTATCCAGTCCTTAAGGCCCGCTTGCTTTTGCGCTAGCATGAAAACCACAAATTTTAATGCGGGTAGACGCTAGCTCTCACCAGCTAATGCCTGCCTGGTTTTTGACCCATTATTTGGCTTATTAATCATCTACAGAGGTATCAACATGAAGTTTGCCTATTTCACAGAGCGGCCCTACCGCCATATTGATGAAGACATCGTCTTAAAGCACAAGGCGTTTTTTGGTGTGTCGAACAAGTACTACGACCGCAAAAAAGGCGCCGACGACTACAACCAATTTATTGATGAGTACTGCTTCGCCGAGGAAGTGGGTTTTGACGGCGTCGCCCTCAACGAGCACCACGGCAACCCCTATTGCATGGGTAATGTCATCACTACCGAGGCGGCCATCCTCGCCCGTGTCACCAAAACGGCAAAAATCATTTTGGTGGGTAGCCCATTGCCCGTGGTTAAGCATCCCCTGCGCGTGGCTGAAGAGCTGGCCACCATTGATACCATCTCCCGTGGCCGCTTGGTCTCTGGCTGGGTGCGCGGTGCCGGTAGTGAGCAATTCTTTAACAACGCCAACCCCGCTTACAACCGCGAAATGTTCAATGAAGCCCACCAGTTTATTCTCGACTGCTGGACCAAAGAGGGCCCCTGGCGCTATGAGGGCAAGCACTTCCACTATCGCCATGTGAACCCCTGGGTGAAGCCTTATCAGAAAATGCCCCAGCAGTGGATTCCCGGCGTACTCTCCCCCGAGACCGTGCAGTGGGCTGCCCGCAAACGCTACCCCTATTTAGGTTTAGGTTCCGCCCTAAGCGCCACCTGTGATTTGTGGGATCTCTACGCTGACACAGCCGCCGAAGAGGGCTACCAGGCGGGGCCAGAAAACTTCGGCTATTTAGTGCCGCTGTTTGTTGCTGATACCGAAGAAAAAGCCCAGGAAATTGGCCGTGGATACTCTTTCGGTGGCGGTCAAAATGGCTTTAGCCGCCCCGAGTACACCTTGCCCCCCGGCTATAATTCCAAGGGTGCCATTCGCGCCATGGCCCAGGCATCGCCCGGTGGTTCGTGGTTGGGTATCAGCAAAGAGAAGCTGGATGCCTCTCGCAGTGGTAAGTGGAAAGATGAAAGTATGGATGTCGTTAAAGAAAAGCTGCGTGCGTCTTATCAACGGGCTCAGGACAACCTGCAAATTATCGTCGGCACGCCCGAGCAAGTGATCCCCAAACTTAAAACCATTATGCGTGTGATTCGCCCCGGTTCTCTTACGGCTTTTAACGTGCAGGGTATTTGCAGCGATGAAGATCGCAACCGTTGCATTGAGCTACTCGGCAAAGAAGTACTGCCGGTACTGCGCGAATACGCCGATAGCATTGGCCTGACCGACTCCTTTGAGCGCGAGCCGGGTTCTGTGAAACTGGCACCGGGCACCAAGCGTGCGCCCGTAGTCGATCGCGGTGGCATGGAAGGTCTTGGCTTAAAATAGTGACGCTGTCACTGACAACATAGGCCGTTCAAGCCAGACATAAAAAAGCCGAACTTTTTCAAGTTCGGCTTTTTTATTGATGCTGTAATTTCAATAAAAACTACGTCTCTTCCCTTGGGCGGAAGAAGGGCAAGTAACCGCCTTCTTTCAAGGGCTCAAACACCACCTCAACCGGTAAGCCAATTTTCAACTCGCGATAATCGAGACCGCGCAGACCAGCGGTAATGCGCACACCCTCTTCCATATCCACCACCAATACCGCGTAGGGGAAGTCTTTCTCAAAGTGGGCAGACATGGGCATATGGCAAACTGTCCAAGTATAAACAGTGCCGCGGCCGTGAGATTCGCGCCAGCCCCAGTTGGCTGAGCCACAGTTGGCACACATAAAACGGGGGATGTGGCGCCAGGTCTCACAGTCGTGACAGCACTGAAAACTGAGAATTTTATTACCGCAATTCTCCCAGAACTGCTCATCGAGATAGTTGGTCGGCCGTGGTGCCGGGTTTGGAATAAACTGTGTATCTGTCATCGTCTTAGTTCCTCAGTATCACCAGGCTACCATCGCCAAAATCACCCCAGCCCGTCACCAGGCCGAGCTCCGCATCCTTCACTTGCACCTCACCACCGTCACCGCGTAGCTGGCGGGTCGCTTCCACCACATGATTGAGGCCCCAAACGTGGGCCTGGGAGTGCAAACCACCGTGGGTATTCATGGGAAATTTGCCATCGATTTCCAGAGTGCCATCTTTAACGAACTCACCCACCGCGCCCTGCTCGCAGAAACCCAGCGCTTCAAGCTGTAAGAGCACAACGTAGGTAAAGCAATCGTAAATTTGGATGAAGTCCATATCCGTCGGCTTCAAGCCCGCCATGGCAAAGGCCTTGGGTGCTGAGTTGGACAAACCAATGTGGAACATATCCGGACGATTGGCAATGTCGTCAGCAGGGTAGGGGTGGCCTTCCGCCGCCGCCATAATATAGGCCGGCTTGTGGCGCAGGTCTTTGGCTTGATCGGCGCGGCTGACAATAACGGTACAGGCACCATCGGTTTCAAGACAGCAGTCGAAGAGTCGGAAGGGCTCGGAAATCCAGCGGGAGTTTAAATACCCCTCCATATCCAGCTCTTGGCCTCGGGTGGTCGCCTTGTCATTAAACTGAGCGTGGCGACGACAGGCTAGCGCCACCGCGCCCATGGCCTCGTGGCTAATGCCGTAGGTTTGCATATGACGCATGGCGATCCAGGCGTACATTTGCACCGGTGAGGCGCTGCCGTAGGGGAAGTAATAATTCTGCAGGGTGCGCTCAAGAGCCGGAATGGAAATCTGCTCGGGAAACTTGGCATTGGGCTTGGGTCGCAGGGCTGAGGAACCGTTCCAGCCCACGGTCACCACAATGTTGTTAGCGACGCCAGCGGCAATGGCCATGGCCGCCGTTTGCAGTGCGGTCACTGGGCTGGCGCCACCCATATTGATTGAGGCGCTGTAGCGCAGATCTTCAATGCCTAGATTGGCGGCAATTTCTTCGGCGGTAATCAATACCGGCGGTAAAATAATGCCATCAATATCGGTGTTCTTCAGACCGGCATCGGCAATCGCTATGCGGGTTGATTCCAATATCATTTCAGATGAGGGCCGCAGGGCACCCCGGGTATAGTCGGTTTCACCGATGCCGACAATGGCGGCTTTATCTCTAAAATCGAGTGAATTATCAGACATGCTCTTTCCTCAAGCTGGTAGAGAATTTACGTCTAGTTTTGCAGCTAAAAAGCTAGCTGTAAGGTGAGTATGCGCCATGCTCAGGCAGAAAAAAATGTCTCTTATTGTGCGCATAAACTGGGGCGCAATAAGACCATAATTCCCATAATGGGTCAATTGCTTGACATACCTATACGCGACCATAGAGACCTAAAAACCAACCTCCAAAGCCTGACATAAAAAGTGCATCAGCGGCCGGGCTGCCCGAAAAGTCTTTAAAGTAGCTTTGGCAAAGTCATCATCTTCAATAGCGCTATCGTGCAGTGGCTTAATCACAATAAAGTCCTTTTGTTTCAGACTAGTGATTAAGGGGTGGTCGGCGCTGTAGCCTCGCGGCGGGCGCTTCAGTGTATCGCCGCCCCATTCAAACTGTCGCTTGAAGACGCGGCTATTAATAATGGCCTGCCAGGCCTCGGATTTCTCGTCGATGCGCTGGCGAATTTTTGCCAGGGCTACAGAATCCGGTCGCCAACAACCGACACCGAGAAAAACCTCCCCTCGGTGTATGTGCAGATAATAGCCCGGCGCGTGAATATCTTTGCCACGACGATGACGAAACTGAATGCCGAGGTTGGTTTTATAGGGGGTTTTGTCATTGCCAAAGCGAGTATCGCGATACACCCGCATGATCGAACCGCCACTGCGTTTGGGCACGGCCTCAAAGTAGGGCGACAACTTGTCGATTTTTGAGGCCATGTGCTCGACAAAACTCAGCGCCGGCGACAGCACTGCCTCTTCGTAGCGCGGCTTATTTTCAGCAAACCAGAGGCGATTATTATTGGCTGTTAATTCATCAAGAAAAGAAAGCAGTTGCGGGGGAAAGCCCTTAAATTCAGTCATTGCCCACTATTGCAATAC
>CAYWXW010000004.1:15805-40782 GCA_964462265.1 uncultured Porticoccaceae bacterium
TTCTTAATATATTGGTCAACTTCACCCAGATGCCCATGGCGTACATCCTTGCCCTCAACCAGATAAATTACATGCTCACAGATATTTTTGGAGTGGTCACCAATCCGCTCCAGAGCTCGCAACACCCAAAGCACATTCATTACCCGGGTAATGCTGCGCGGATCTTCCATCATATAAGTTATCATTTCGCGCAGTGCCGATTTATAATCCGCATCAATTTGCTCATCCCTTTTCATTGTCGCGATAGCAGCCTCGGTATCAAAACGCATAAAGGCATTGAGGGCATCGTTGAGCATGCTACGCACGTCGTTAGAAATATGGCGAATTTCACTGTAGCCCCGGGGTGAGGCCCCATCTACTGCCAATTTAATCGCCATTTTGGCAATCTTTTGCGCTTCGTCACCAATGCGTTCCAGGTCACGAATGCAGCGGGTAACCACCATGACCAAACGCAGGTCGGTGGCCGTGGGCTGACGGCGGGCAATTAGAGTGACGCAGTTTTCATCAATGGTAACTTCCATTTCGTCAATTTGTTCTTCTACCTGCAGCACCCGCTCGGCAATATAACTGTCAGCGTTTTCCAGAGCTTTAATGGCCTCGGATAATTGCTTTTCAACCATGCCGCCCATTTCGAGCATCTGGCTTTTTATATTTTCGAGGTCTTCATTAAACTTTTGAGAAATATGTTGATCGAGCTTTAATTTATCCATAGTTTTTTTCTTAACACAAAAGCCAGCTTAGCCAAAGCGACCAGTGATATAAGCCTCCGTTAATTTATGCTCAGGTGTGGTAAATACTTTCTCTGTCTCGTTAACTTCTAACAATTTTCCCAGGTGAAAATAGGCAGTACGGTGGGAAACACGCGCTGCCTGCTGCATCGAGTGGGTGACAATAACAATCGTATAATTTTCGGCCAATTCGGCAATCAACTCTTCAATGCGCGCCGTGGCAATGGGGTCGAGAGCCGAACAGGGCTCATCCATTAAAATCACTTCTGGGCTAATGGCAATAGCGCGTGCAATACACAGACGCTGCTGCTGACCACCGGACAAACCGGTACCCGGTTGATGCAGGCGATCTTTGACTTCAGCCCATAATCCGGCGCGCTTTAAACTTTTTTCGACAATTTCATCCAACTCAACCCGGCTGCCCGCAAGGCCATGAATTTTTGGCCCGTAGGCAACGTTGTCAAAAATACTTTTCGGAAAAGGATTAGGTTTTTGAAACACCATGCCCACCCGAGCACGCAATTCCACCACGTCCATTTTTGAATCGTAAATATTATCCTCTTCAAGCCAAAATTCGCCGCTCACCCGACAGCCATCGACGGTATCGTTCATGCGGTTAATGGTGCGTAGAAAGGTCGACTTACCACAGCCCGAAGGGCCTATCATGGCAATGACTTCATGCTTGCCTATATCGAGATCAACATTAAAAATTGCCTGTTTATCACCGTAAAAGACATTGGCATCGCGGGTGCGAATTTTTGCATCCTCGACAAAGGGGCAACCAACGGTTGATTCATGGATAACTTCTTCCGCTGTAATATCGAGGCTATTATCGGCCAAATCAATCGCTGTTAAATTCATCGTTCCTGCGCTCATATTGCTCGACTCAAATAATGACAGTTTAGGTGGTTCACTACCAACGTCTTTCCAGGCGTTTTCGCAACACGACTGCGGCAGTATTCATGGTAATTAAAAAGGCCAGCAGCACCATAATCGCCGCCGAGGTTTTTTCAACAAACGCGCGTTCCGGACTATCGGCCCAGAGAAAAATTTGCACGGGTAATACCGTGGCGGGGTCGGTGAAACCGCCGGGCACATCGACAATGAATGCCACCATGCCAATCATCAACAGTGGCGCCGTTTCGCCCAAGGCCTGGGCCATACCAATAATGGTACCGGTCAACATACCCGGCAATGCCAGTGGCAGCACATGGTGAAGTACCACCTGCACCGGCGAGGCACCAATGCCAATACCGGCTTCGCGAATCGACGGCGGCACCGCTTTAATGGCAGCGCGACTGGAAATAATAATCGTCGGCAAGGTCATTACCGCTAATACCAGTCCACCAATTACCGGAACGGAGCGGGGCACGTGAAAAAAATTAATGAATATTGCCAGACCCAACAAGCCAAAAATAATCGAGGGCACCGCCGCCAAATTATTAATGTTGACTTCAATAAAATCGGTCCAACGATTTTTTGGGGCAAACTCTTCAAGATAAACAGCTGCGGCAACACCAATGGGAAAGGACAGCGCCAATGTAATAAACAGGGTAAACAACGAGCCGACAATAGCCCCACCAATACCGGCCTGCTCTGGCTCTCGTGAATCGCCACTGGTAAAGAAGTTGCTATTAAAGCGCAGTTCAATCTGCCCCGCATCAATCAATGATTGTATCCAGCCTTGCAGTTTCTCATTGGTGCGGCCGACAAAGGGGCCGTCAGAACTATTGAGGCTTTTAAAGTAGGTATCGATATCATCGTCAGCCAGCACCCAGACTTTTTCAGATTGACCCAATAAATTGTGGTCGGCTTTTAAACGGTCAGAAAGTTCGTACTCAGCGCTATTGCTGACCAGTCGATAGAGCTGGCGTTTTTCTTTACGCCCGGATACATCACTAAAACGCGTACGCAAACTCTTTTTTACCAGGCCGGAAAAATTTGCCAGGGCTAATTGCTGAGCATCGTTAATATCGTCAATGCCAAGAGTATCGGCCTCATAGTCAACACTCAGCTGAATATAGGTTTGGCGAAAAGCGCCATGGCCCTTGCCAATAATATCAACAAATAATGTGGCGACACAAAGTACGCCAAAAAGAATCGCCGCAACGCCGTAGAGGCGAAAACGCTTTTCAGCACGATAGCGTTTAGCCAGTGTTTTTCTGATGCGCTCAGTGGTTGCGTTAGATGACTTACTCATACTGTTCTCGATATTTTTTTACGACACGCAAGGCAATAAAGTTTAAGCCAAGGGTCACCAGAAATAGCATTAAACCCAATGCAAATGCAGACAGGGTTTTGGCACTGTCGAACTCCTGGTCACCCACCAGTAAAGTGACGATTTGTACGGTGACTGTCGTCACGGTGTCTAAGGGGTTGACGGTGAGCTTGGCCGCCAGGCCTGCCGCCATCACCACAATCATGGTCTCACCAATGGCGCGCGATACCGCCAGCAATACGCCGCCGACAATGCCGGGCAAGGCGGCGGGAATAATCACTTGTTTAATTGTTTCCGAATGGGTCGCACCGAGAGCCAAGGAGCCATCGCGCATGGTTTGGGGTACGGCATTAATCACGTCATCGGCCAGTGATGAAATAAAGGGAATAATCATAATGCCCATCACCAGGCCCGCAGCCAGAGCGCTTTCTGAGGTCACCGACAAACCCATGCTAGTGCCGGTATCTCGAATAAAGGGGGCGACGGTTAAGGCTGCGAAATAACCGTAAACCACTGTTGGTACACCGGCGAGAATTTCCAGCGCCGGTTTAACAAAGCTGCGTACTTTAGAGCCTGCATATTCCGCCAAATAAATGGCCGACATTAAACCCGCAGGCACCGCTACGGTCATGGCGATAAATGAAATCAACAGGGTGCCAAGAAACAGTGGCACGGCGCCAAAGCTGCCCGAACCGCCAACCTGGTCGGCGCGAATGGCTGTTTGTGGGCTCCACTCCAGGCCAAAGAGAAACTCTGACACCGGCACCTGCTGAAAGAAACGCAGGGATTCAAAAATTACCGAAAGCAGTATGCCCAGCGTGGTGAAAATAGCCAGACTGGCACAGAGTAACAAAAAACCTTTAAATATTTTTTCGACCTGCTGGCGCGCGCGCAGCTGAGCTGACATTCGCCACCAACCCCACAGGCCGCCACCACCAGCCACTAACAATGCAAGTCCCGTCAATAAACGCTGACTCATATCGCGCAAATAATTCAATGCGGCAGCGGCATCTAATAATGCGGGTTTAACACCCTCAACCGACAGGGCATCACTGGCCAGATTTTCAATCTTGTCCATCAATAAATTGTATTCGGCAACAGTGGCCGGACGAATCTCGTCGGGAATACCGGCCAGCAACATTTTACTAATGATGGTTTCTTCAAATGCCAGGCAGATGAAGAGCAGTAAAGCAGAGGGCAGACCACACCAGAGTGCGACCCGCATACCGTAATACGACGGCAGTGAATGCAAGTTGCGCACACCGCCTAACTGGCGAGCAAATCCCTGGGAACGCTGGTAGCCAAAAAAGTAGGCCAGAGCAGACATCACCAGTAGGGCAATGACTAGGTTTGAGGTTTGCATTTTATAAAACCAGATCCCTTACACAGCTAAACACGCCGTTTAAAACTAGAAAAAACGGCCTGATAAATCAGGCCGTGGCAAAATAATGCCTAGGAGGTTGTTCGTCTATTACCGTAATAATTACAAACCTTCGCCAGACATCGGCTTAAGCGCTTTAATATCCGCACCGTTAGCGCGTCGAACGTCATCGCTCAGGGGAATCATACCTTTTTCGGCCAGATAACCCTCCTCACCCCAGGCTTTTTCGCTGGTGAATTCAGCCAGATAACCTTCGATACCCGGTACCACACCCACGTGAGCTTTCTTCACGTAGAAGTACAGTGGGCGAGAGATAGGGTAAGACTTATCGGCTATCGTATCGAAAGAAGGTGCCTGACCTTCGATCAGTGAGCCTTGAACCTTGTCGGCATTTTGGTCGAGGAAGCTAAAGCCAAAAACGCCGAGAGCGTTGGGGTTTGCGTCAAGCTTTTGCACGATAAGGTTGTCGTTTTCGCCCGCTTCAATGTAGTGGCCATCTTCACGAATAGTGTGGCAAAGCGTCTTATAAGCTTTTTTGTCCTGCTTCTTCATTGCCTTGATCCACTTAATCTTTTTGCAGCCACCTTCCAGTGCCAGCTCGGCAAAGGCGTCACGAGTACCCGACGTTGGGGGAGGGCCAAGCACTTCAATTTTTACATTGGGCAGGGCTGGGTTAACCTCTTTCCAGGTCTTGTAGGGATTGGCGACCAGGGTTTGCGAGCTGACAAACTCGTCCTGCATGCTCTTGGGTGCGGGAACATTTTTGGCCAGTGCCAAAAAAATGTCTTTTCGGGTCAGGCTCATTTGCTTTGTTTTCACTGAGTTGGCGAGGACAATGCCGTCAAAACCAATCAGCACTTCAACAACATCGGTCACACCAGCGGCCTGGCATTTTTCAAATTCTGACTTTTTCATGCGCCGTGATGCATTGGTAATATCGGGATGGCCTGTACCAACACCGGAGCAGAACAGCTTCATGCCGCCGCCTGAACCTGTCGATTCAATTTTAGGGGTGGGGTTGGGCGTGGTTTTACCAAAACGCTCGGCGACAACTGTCGCGAAAGGATAGACCGTTGATGAGCCAACGATGCTGATATAATCTCGCGAGGCTGAAACGGCCTGGGTGCTAGCCAGGGTCATGGCAATGCCACAGCCGATGGCAGCGACTTTTAATTGTGCTGCTGTATTAGATAGTTTTTTCATGTTTGTCTCCTGCGACGTTTCCATCATTGATGGGGCTAGTACGCGCATCCTAGAGAGGGCAAATGACAAGACTATGTACAAAATATGACAGCTTTGTGACAAACACGATCTGCTCGGGCTTATTACTTGAACTCAGGCACCCCAGGGCCAGAGCCTCAGGGCGTTTGTTCATCGCCTAAATCGATCAACCGGCTTAACAAGCCCAAGCAATACCAACAGGTTCCCCCATGACTTTCGCCAACTCCCCCATCGATACCTTCACCGAATACTGCGGCAAGCTCACCGCCTGGGCGACGCTCGCGATGATGCTCTGCACCTGCTTTGTGGTCGTAGCACGCTATTTATTCGGCTCTGGCTCCATCGCCCTGCAAGAAACGGTGATTTACCTCCACGCCTTTGCCTTTATGCTTGGTACTGCCTTCACCCTGAAGCGGGGCGGCCATGTGCGGGTCGACATCTTTTATCGACACTTCTCGCTACGCCGCCGCGCACTGGTCGATGCCCTCGGTGCCGTCTTTTTCTTGCTGCCCACCTGCGGGCTTATCTTCTGGCTAAGCTTTGATTACGTCAGCAATAGTTGGGCTATTTATGAAAGTTCAGCCGAGTCTGCCGGCCTGCCCTGGGTGTATCTGCTGAAGACACTACTATTAATCATGCCGACGCTGCTTTTACTGCAGGGCATTGGTGAATTTCTCAAATCCTTCGCCACCCTGCGCTCACCTGCCAATGCCTCTTTAACAGCGACTGAATAATCACCATGATCGAATTACTCCCCCTCTTTATGTTCCTCGCTGTTTGTCTGGTGATATTGCTCGGCTATCCGGTGGCATTTTCGCTGGCCGGTATCGCCATATTATTTGCCGCCTTTGGTACGGCCATCGGTCATTTTGATATGGCCTTTCTGCAAGCTCTGCCCAATCGACTCTACGGCACCATGGTTAATCAAACACTGGTGGCTATCCCGCTGTTTATTTTGATGGGCATTATGCTCGAGAAATCTCGGCTGGCTGAAGACCTGCTCAACAACATGGCGGAGCTATTCGGTAAAGTGCGCGGTGGGCTGGGTATTTCTGTGGTGATGGTTGGGGCATTACTGGCCGCCAGTACCGGCATCGTCGGCGCAACCGTGGTCACCATGGGCTTAATGTCACTGCCTACGATGCTCAAGCGGGGCTACAACCCGGCTTTTGCCGCCGGCACCATTTGCGCCACCGGCACCCTCGGGCAAATTATTCCGCCCTCTATTGCCCTGGTTTTACTGGGCGATATTCTCTCCACCGCCTATGCCCAGGCCCAGTTGAGCATGGGCATATTTGCACCCAAAACCGTCTCCGTCGGCGACCTGTTTATGGGTGCCGTCATTCCCGGGCTTATTTTGGTTGGCTGTTACTGCGCTTATATAATGCTCTATGCTCGCCTGCGGCCAGAAGATGCGCCGGCCAGTGATGAGCAAGAATCTGTCAGTACAGTGGCTTTATTATTGAGCCTGGCACCACCCCTGCTGCTGATTATTGCCGTACTCGGCTCCATACTTAGCGGTATAGCCACCCCAACCGAAGCCGCCGGTGTTGGTGCCTTTGGTGCGTCGTTGCTTGCCCTGTTACGCCGCCAACTGTCATTGCAACGCCTGCAACAAGTGCTGGAAGGCACCGTTGAAGTCACCGCCATGGTGTTTATGATTTTGATTGGCGCGGCAATATTCTCACTGGTGTTTCGCGGCTTTGGTGGTGAAGAGCTGGTGACCTCGATGTTTGCCAGCATCCCCGGTGGCGCATTGGGGGCAACCCTCGCGGTCATGGTGGTTATTTTTATACTCGGCTTTATTCTCGACTTTATCGAGATCACCTTTGTTGTGGTGCCCATTGTCGGGCCGGCTCTACTCGCCATGGGTGTCGACCCCATCTGGCTGGGCATAATGATTGCCGTTAACTTGCAGACCTCATTCCTAACACCACCCTTTGGTTTCGCTCTATTTTATTTGCGCGGCGTTGCACCGAAAGAAATCTTAACCAGCGACATTTACCGTGGAGTAATGCCCTATATTGGTATACAGCTCGCCGTGTTGCTACTGCTTGCCCTGTGGCCTAGTTTGGTTACCTGGTTGCCGGGGCAGGTGCATTAGCGAGTATGCAAAACGCTACAGTGGGCCGGGCGCAGAAGATTCTTGACCACAAGACTTAGCACTATTTTTAATAGGAAATTTGGGGCGAGTTAAACCATCATTGTTTAAATTGCGCATGGCAAGCCACACAGTAAGACATGGTTTTGCCCAGGGCTGCGAGTGAATCTTGCGTATTGCCCTTTTCAAGTATTGTCCCGAGTTCATCTGCACTTTTATGAAAACCCAGGCCTAACTCTTTGAAGGTATCACTGCCAAAACTACCGCACATTGCCTCCATTTCTTTTGTTAAGCCCAATTTTTGATGAGCCGTATTCGACGCCTGCGCGAAGTTACCGGCACTAAGCTGAATGATGATGTCCTGCACCGCAGCCAGGTGAGCCCGCATATTTTTTAGTTGGTGCTGTTTCATCGCAGGCGAAAGATTCAATGAAGTTCTGTCATCCCCCGCCATGTGCTCATGGTGCATTGTGTGTTTCTTTTCCGGCTCTGCTGCCTGAGCTAAACCAGCCATCAATAACAAGCTGACTAACAATGTTATGCCTTTCATTTTCTACCCCTTTAACTCGCAGAATGAATTAAGCCTTGCTATCGGCTAATTCAAACCTAATGCACAATCTTTGTAATTGATAAATAGCAGGTAGCGTGAATTATCTTCTGCGGTAAATTGTCACAGTGGGTATTTACTATTTATCGTGGGGTAATAGCCTACATCAGCATTCAGTTCGCCGTACTGTTGCTATTCGTACTGTGGGCTAATTTGATGACCTCCTAGATGTGCAAGTGCTTAAAGAATGTGCAAAAAACCAGAATGGCTTGATTGTTGTGGGTTATTAAAGGGGATCCCTTTGATTTCTCTGACCCCTTTGATTTTTGGATTTTTGGATTTTTGGATTTTTGGATTTTTATGCTTGTTATGTGATGATCTAATCTTCTTTCGCCAAACTCCGCCATTTTTCAATTGCACCAAGAAACTCTTGCATATTTTGCATCAAGTCGTCGTATCTTCTTTTTACTGCTTTTCGATGAACTGATTTCATTCTATGTGCTATAGAATCACGTAATGCCCTTGCTGACATTTCACTGGCTACCACTCGCTTATTTTCTGCAAATAGTGCGGTTACTATACTTTCATTAATACCAATCGATAGTTCTTTAAGGGCGTTATTAATATCTTTCGTAGACCACTTGCTAGCGAGAGTCTTTCTGCCAGTGCCTTTGTACTTGCAAATACTAACTATTGATTTCGCTACAATTTCGCATGTAAAAAACGTTAATATAAAGTTAGCTACTGCAGCACCATCATTATGCCCTTGCGTCTCTTCGCCGAGGCCCTTTATCGCATTATCTATGCGCTCCTCGAAAGTATCCGCTTTTATAGTAAATGCTCCTGCATAAACAGATTCGGTGGGTTTTGTTAATGCGGAAGCAGGTATAGTTACGTGTACTACTTCATCTTCGTCAATATCATAATCCGCACATTCAGGTAAAGTCATTCTTACTTCGGTATCACTAACTCTTTCAACATGTTCAGGCTTTAATAAGACCTTCATACTTGTTTCCCAGCCCGCAGGCTGCGGTCTTACTTGAACGTCCTTTTGTTTACTATTCTTTTTTTTCGACATGGAATCTCAAACTGTTTAACTAAAGCGTCACATAACGACCAAACTGTGCGGTGCAAACGAAGCGTAGCTTGCACCCGAATAAGCGCCTTGTATGCTGTGTTTACTTAATTGATTTCCATTCTTGTAAAATTCTATTGCTGATTGATTTTCAAAAACCTCGAAGTCATTCTTTTCTTCTTCATTATGTGCAAAAAGAAGCAATAGTTTCTTTTCTTTTGCAATGAAACTCGACATTGTTTGTTAGATTTTTTACTTGCTGTTTGCCCATAGTAAAAATGCACCTATTCCCATCAATACAAGTGTATCGCTATCCTTTTTCTTTTTTTCCTGAGCTACTTTTTGTTGCTCTTTTTTAGACTCATATGCCTTAACAATGATTTTGCGCGCTTGAGATAATGAGGAATTTTCGTCTTTATAAACAGGAATATATTTTAATCTGCTTATAAACCCTGGAAGGTTTAAGTCATTATCCAATACAAGAGGTAAAATTGTTTTATTTAAAGTATCTGCTCTACCTATTTCTTGGGAAACCCAATCAGAGTTTTTAGCATTATTACTCCATAACACAACAAACAGGTCGCACTCCATTATTGCTTTGGAGATTGTTGGCGCTAATTCTTGGCTAGCCAGTATCGAATGCTCAGCTATAAATACCTCAATATTCGTGCCAACAAGTTGGTTTTTTAAAAGCTCGACCTGAGTTAAGTCTTTTGTGGAATAACTAACAAATATTTTGAATGACACGTTTTACTTCCCTATAAACTCTAACAGTTAACTATACAGAATCAGAAATTAAGTGACTAGACAGATTCTGTATAGCTAGTGAAAATATAGAACCCCTACTTCACCATCCCGCTATAAACAATCTTCACCCACACATCGCTCGGTATAAAACCATCGCCCCACTCTTTATCAAGTTCTGCCAGAGGTTTAGCTGCAATAACTTCAGCCTCGTTTTTACCGGCGGCTATCAGCGCCTGAATATTTTTTTCAGCCACAACTAACATATCGCGGAAGGCAACTAAGTCAGCCTTGCTAGCGAGGGGGCCGTGGCCGGGCATAATTTTGGTCTGCTTATCAGCCAAGCCCAGCACGGTGTTGCAGGCGGCTATCATGCCCGCGATGCCGCCACCAGAGTCAACATCGATGAAGGGGTAGAAGCCGTTAAAAAAAGTGTCGCCTGCGTGGATAACATTGGCTTTGCTAAAAACAACAATGGCATCGCCATCGGTGTGAGCATTGGCAACGTGTACCAGCCGAATATCGTCACCATTGAGGTGGAGGCTCATTTCGCGCTGGAAGGTGACGACAGGTAGCGCTTCTTTGGGCGATGGTGGTTTGTGCATATTGAATAGCTTGATGGATTTCTCGACCTTGAGGCTGTCGCGCACTTTTTCGTGGGCAACAATAATAGCGCCGTGTTTGCCGAAGTGTTCGTTGCCACCGGCGTGGTCACCGTGCCAATGGGTGTTAACCAAAAACTTTGGCGTGTCACCCGATAGCTGTTTAATGGCTGCGGTGATTTTGCTGGACATCTCGGCGTACTGGTCGTCGATGGCGAAGGTGCCGTCTTCGCCGATGGAGACGCCAATATTGCCGCCTTCGCCCATCAGCATATAAATACCGTCACTGACCGGCACGGCCTTCACTTCTACGCTGTCCCAGTGGTCGTTGGCTTGAACGCCTGCCGCCAATGCTAGGGGCAACAAGCAGGTGGTGAGTGTCTTTTTAAGTAATTTCATGGTGTTTCCTTATTGATAGGGCTTATATGGCGAAGATAAACGAAAATAGCGTGTTTATTTTTGTGCTTTTATCGTATCAACTTTTGCCAAACGATATAATCGCCGTCTTATTTTTATTGGAGTAACGCTGTGTCTACGCCAGCACCGGATGTATCAACATTTCAAGGTTTGATTCTCGCCCTGCAGCAGTATTGGGCCGAACGTGGCTGCGTTATTTTGCAACCACTCGATATGGAGGTTGGCGCCGGCACCTTTCATCCGGCCACCTTTCTACGCGCTATTGGCCCAGAGAGTTGGAACGCTGCCTATGTGCAACCTTGCCGCCGCCCCACCGATGGCCGTTTTGGTGAAAACCCCAATCGCTTGCAGCACTATTATCAGTTTCAGGTGATTCTGAAACCTTCGCCCAGCAATATTCAGGATTTGTATTTGGAGTCGCTGGCCTTTTTGGGTGTCAACGCTGCGGTGCACGATATTCGCTTTGTGGAAGATAACTGGGAGTCACCCTCACTGGGAGCCTGGGGTTTGGGTTGGGAGGTTTGGCTCAATGGTATGGAGGTGACGCAGTTCACCTACTTTCAACAGGTGGGCGGGCTGGAATGTTATCCGGTCAGTGGCGAGATTACCTACGGCCTTGAGCGCATCGCCATGTATTTACAGGGTGTCGATAGCATTTACGACCTGGTTTGGACGAAAAGCCCCGATGGTAGCGTTGTCACTTATGGCGATGTGTTTCATCAAAATGAAGTGGAGATGTCCCACTACAACTTTGAGCACGCCAATACTGATTTTCTATTCAGCAGTTTTGACACCTACGAAAAAGAAAGCCAGTTGTTGATCGAACAAAAACTGCCCCTGCCGGCTTACGAGATGGTGATGAAAGCATCCCACGCCTTTAACTTGCTCGACGCCCGTCATGCCATTTCGGTGACCGAACGCCAGCGTTTTATTTTGCGTATTCGCGCACTGGCAAGAGCGGTTGCTGAAACGTATTTCACTTCGCGGCTGGCACTGGGTTTTCCCATGGCCCCCGCTGATTTGGCCCATGAAGTGATTCAACAGGCTGAGGAGAAAAACAAATGAAACAGGATTTTCTCGTTGAAATCGGCACCGAAGAGCTGCCGCCCAAATCACTGAAAACCTTAATGTCAGCGTTTACCCTCGGCATTGAAGCCGGGCTCAATAACGCCAAACTGCAACACGCTGCTATTAGGGGCTATGCCACGCCAAGACGTTTGGCGGTGTTGGTTTCTGGGCTCGACGCACAACAGGCCGATATTCAATCCGAACGCCTCGGCCCCGCTGTTGCCGCCGCTTTTGACAGCGACGGCGCACCAACGAAACCGGCACTCGGCTTTGCCAAGGGCTGTGGGGTGAGCATTGAAGATCTCGAACAAACCGAAACCGATAAAGGCCTACGCCTGGTATTTCGCCGTGTTGAAGAAGGCCTAGCCACCAAAGCACTGTTGCCGGACATTGTTAGCAAAGCGCTAAAGGATCTACCCATTGCCCGGCGCATGCGCTGGGGTTCCAGCCACATAGAATTCGTGCGCCCGGTGCACTGGATAGTCATGCTGTTCGGCAAAGAGGTGGTTCCCGGTTCTATTATGGGTCTGGAGTGCGGCCGCACCACGCGGGGCCACCGTTTTCACAGCAACACCGAAATCAATATTGCCACGCCCACCGACTACGCCCACACCCTGCGCCATGCCTTTGTTATCGCCGATTTCGTCGAGCGGCGTTCGTTGATTGAAGATGGCGTCAACGAACTGGCCCGAGGCGCCGGCGGCAATGCTGTCATCGATGTTGACTTGCTCGATGAGGTCACCGCGCTGAACGAATGGCCGGTGCCGCTGATGGGTCGCTTTGACGAACATTTTTTGGAGGTGCCCGCCGAAGCTCTAATCTCGTCGATGAAAGAACATCAAAAGTACTTTCATGTGGTCGATGGTGCCGACCAGCTCTTACCACTATTTATTACCGTCGCCAATATTGATAGCCGCGACGCCACTAAGGTGATCGCCGGTAATGAGAAGGTCATACGGCCGCGTTTATCGGACGCCGCTTTTTTCTATAAAACCGATAAAAACACCACGTTAGAACAGCGCTGCGAAATGCTAAAGAACGTGGTCTTTCAGGCAAAGCTTGGTTCTGTTCACGACAAGTCACAGCGGGTTGCTGCACTGGCTGAATATTTAGCGCCCACCATTGGCGCAGAGCCAAAACTAGCCAACCGTGCTGCCCTATTGAGCAAGGCCGATTTAGTGACTGAAATGGTGCAGGAATTTGCCGATTTGCAAGGCACCATGGGCCGCTACTATGCCCAGCACGACGGCGAAGATGAAGCCGTTGCCGCCGCACTTTACGAGCAATATCTGCCGCGCTTTGCCGGGGATAAAGTTGCCAGCTCAAGTGTTGGCGCGACCCTGGCCATTGCCGACCGTCTCGATACACTGGTGGGTATTTTTGGTATCAAGCAGCCACCGACTGGCTCGAAAGACCCCTTCGCTCTGCGCCGGGCTAGCCTGGCTGTGTTGCGAACACTGGTCGAACAGGGTATTGATCTCGATCTAAAACTGGCTTTGGATAAGGCATTAAGCCTGCACAACAACCTGAGCCTGTCAGCCGAAGAGAAATCGGAGCAAGTACTCACTTACATGCTAGAGCGCTTTAGAGCATGGTATGAAGAAGACAGGATTCGTCCCGCGGTGTTCTTTGCGGTGATGGCGAAGTCGCCCACCCGGCCACTGGACATTCATCGCCGTGTGCAAGCCGTCAACGACTTCAGCCAACTGCCTGAAGCTCGCAATCTGGCCAGCGCCAATAAACGGGTGTCGAATATCCTCAGTAAACAAGACACGGCAATTGCGGCTACTGTCGACTCAGATTTGCTAAATGAAAGCGCTGAGAAAACCCTGGCCGAGCAACTTGCCACACTCAGTGACACTTTGCAGCCCTTAATTGCCGACAAAGATTACAGCCAGATATTGCAGCAACTGGCGCAGCTACAGCAGCCGGTTGATGATTTTTTTGATCAAGTCATGGTGATGGCTGATGATCTGGCGCTACGCCAAAACCGCCTGGCAATACTGTCGCAACTGCGTGAGCTGTTTCTTGAAGTCGCTGATGTTTCCCTGCTCGCCAGCACTAAATGACTGGTCAGGCTGAGTAACCCAGTGATGAAACTTATCATTCTCGACCGCGATGGCGTGATTAATCAGGACTCCGACGCCTACATAAAATCGGCCGATGAGTGGCTGCCGATACCCGGCAGCATAGACGCTATCGCTCGGCTGTCTGATGCCGGTTACAGTGTTGTGGTGGCGACCAATCAGTCGGGGCTGGCGCGTGGGCTTTTTGATCTCGATGACCTTGAGGCCATACACGACAAAATGCGTGAGCTGGTTGCGGCCGCCGGTGGCCATATCGCAGGCATCTATTACTGCCCCCACTTACCGACAGCGGGCTGCACTTGTCGCAAGCCAGCACCCGGTCTACTCGATGCCATTGCTCAGGACTTCAGTACCTCACTGGCTGGCGTGGTGTTTATTGGCGATAGTTTGAAAGATCTGCAGGCAGGGGTGCAGCGCCAGTGTCGGCCAATTCTGCTACGCACCAGCAAAGGGGCGGGTTATGAAAACCAGCTGCCCGATGAAGTCAGCGAGCAGGTGCGCAATGCTCAGGTTTACAATGATCTCGCCAGTGCGGTTGATCATTTGTTAGACGACAGGAATTAAAGCTTTGAACTTTGTTTATGCGCTGCGCACTCTTCTTTTTTATTGTGTCTACTCGCCAACCATTATTATCTTTTCTGTGCTCGGCTGTACCATCGGCCTACTCATTCCTTATCGACCTCGACAGACTTTTATTACGACCGCCAATGCCATCGTCCTCTGGTGGCTGAAACTGAGCTGTGGCATTAGGGTTAATGTCGAGGGTCTGGATAATATCCCCGACCAACCCTTTGTGGCTTTAAGCAAGCACCAGTCGGGCTGGGAGACTTTCTATTTACAGCGAACCCTGCGCCCAGTCAGCACCATTTTGAAAAAAGAACTGTTGAAAGTGCCGTTTTTTGGCTGGGGTCTGGCAATGACTCGACCCATTGCCATCGACCGCTCCAACCCCAAACAAGCTCTGCGCGAGGTGCTAAACCAGGGTAAACAGCGCCTTGAAGAGGGCAATAATATTCTGATTTTCCCCGAGGGCACGCGCATTGATTACGGCGAGGTGGGCAATTACTCTCGCAGTGGTACGTCACTGGCCATTAGTACCGGGGCGCCCGTTCTACCTATCGCCCACAACGCTGGCAGCTGCTGGCCAGCTCACCGTTTTATTAAAACGCCAGGCACCATTCATGTGATTATCGGCAAGCCGATAGATAGCACTGGGCGCAAGAGTAAAGAGCTGACCGATAAGGTTAAAAACTGGATAGAGACGACAATAGAGGCTTTATAAGCTTCTTTTACCTGTAAAAAATTACTTTAATTACGTAGATACCGCAACGGTCTACTGACTCAAATAACAAAACCCCAGCCAAGCTTAAACCCCTACCGCAACGCTTTTTCATAGCGCTGCAATAAAGGCTCATCGTGAAACCAGGACTTAAATTGAGCGCTTACACTCAGCTCTAGCAACTGTTAGTTAGCACTCACTATCTTTTATCTTTCTATATATCGAGATTAACAACGGCCAGCGCATTAGTTTCGATAAATTCACGACGGGGTTCAACCTGGTCACCCATCAAGGTGTTAAACATTTGGTCTGCCGATATGGCATCTTCGATGGTCACTCTCAGCATCCTGCGTGTCTCAGGATTCATGGTGGTATCCCACAACTGCTCGGGGTTCATTTCACCCAGACCCTTATAGCGCTGGATGCTGTAGCCGCGTCGTGACTCTTTCATCAACCAGTTGACGACCTGCTCAAAATCATCAACTAGCAGAGTTCTTTCACCGCGCTTAATGTAGGCACCATCTTCTAGCAAGCCTTGTAAACGCTGGCCCAACTCAGTAATCGCCCGGTACTCACCGGAGGCGAAAAAGTCATTACTGAATACAAACTCGTTACTGACACCGTGGGTTTCAACGGTAACCTTGGGCAAGTAAAGGCTTCTTTCAGGGTCACGGGTGTATTCAACCGTGTAACGAGTACTCGCATTGGAGCTCTCGCTCAGCACGCTAGATAAGGATTGGCACCAGGCATCAACTGTATCTTCCTGTAACAGATCATCACGACCAAGGCTGGGGAGATAGATCATCTCTCGAAGAATAAGGGGCGGCCAAGATCGGCTAAGTCGATCGATACGGGCCATAACCAGGCGATAGCTCTGTAATAGAGACTGCAAAGCCTCACCCGAAATACCCGGGGCATCAGCGTTGACGTGTAAGCTGGTTTTCTCCAGAGCTGCCTGGGTTAAGAATTCAGTCAGTGCGTCATCATCTTTGAGGTACTGCTCCTGCTTGCCTTTGCTAATTTTGTAGAGTGGCGGTTGGGCTATACACACATGGCCACGCTCAATGAGTTCACGCATCTGGCGGAAGAAAAAGGTCAATAATAAGGTGCGAATATGCGAACCATCGACATCGGCATCGGTCATGATAACAATGGTGTGATAGCGCAGTTTATCGGCATTAAACTCCTGAGCACCGATGCCACAACCCAGGGCGGTGATTAATGTACCCACTTCGGCGCTGGATAGCATCTTGTCAAAGCGCGCTTTTTCGACGTTTAGAATCTTACCTTTCAACGGTAAAATAGCCTGTGTTCGGCGGTCGCGACCCTGTTTAGCTGAACCTCCCGCAGAATCACCCTCCACCAGATATAATTCGGAAAGAGCAGGGTCTTTTTCACGACAGTCGGCGAGCTTACCGGGTAAGCCTGCAATATCGAGTGCACCCTTGCGGCGGGTCATTTCTCTGGCTTTTCGTGCGGCTTCACGGGCCCGCGCTGCATCGACCATCTTGCCAATAATCGCTTTGGCTTCAGCTGGGTTTTCTAATAAATAGTCAGCTAATGCCTTAGACATTTCCTGTTCAACTGCCGTTTTTACTTCAGAGCTAACGAGTTTGTCCTTTGTTTGTGATGAGAACTTGGGGTCGGGAACTTTTACCGAAATAATACCCGTTAAGCCCTCTCGCGCATCGTCGCCGGTAGTCGCTATCTTATTGTTTTTACCCGAGTTACTCTCTTTTTCAATGTAATTGTTAAGTGAGCGGGTCAAGGCACCTCGAAAGCCAGCCAAGTGGGTTCCACCATCGCGCTGAGGAATATTATTGGTATAGCAAAAGATATTTTCCTGAAAACCATCATTCCATTGCAAAGCGGCCTCTACGCCAATACCATCATCGCGCTGAACATTGATATGAATCACTTGGTTGATTGGGCTTTTATTGGTATTCAGGTACTCGACAAAGGCGCTTAGCCCACCTTCATACTGAAAAACATCCTGCTTATCGCTACGCTCATCACTGAGCACGATACGAACACCCGAATTTAGAAAAGACAGTTCTCTCAAGCGTTTAGCGAGTATTTCGTAGTGAAAATTGATGTTACTGAAAGTTTCTGGCGAGGGCCAAAACCGCGCGTGTGTGCCTGATTCACTCGTTTCACCGATCTCCGCAATCGGTGCCTGCGGTACCCCATGAACATAGGTTTGTTCATAGATTTTTTCGTTCCGACGGATTGTTAATAGCAGGCGCTCTGACAAGGCATTAACCACAGAAACACCAACACCATGTAAGCCGCCGGATACTTTATAGGTATTGTCGTCAAACTTACCACCGGCATGGAGTACCGTCATGATAACTTCAGCGGCTGATACGCCTTCTTCATGTATATCGACGGGTATGCCACGGCCATTATCTGAAACGGATACTGACTCATCGCTGTGTATTTTCACCGATATTTCGCTGCAGTGACCTGCCAAAGCCTCGTCGATTGAGTTATCAACCAGCTCAAAAACCATGTGGTGCAGGCCCGTGCCGTCATCGGTATCACCGATGTACATTCCCGGTCTCTTTCTAACGGCGTCCAGGCCTTTTAGAACCTTAATGCTGGACGAATCATAGTCTTGTTCAGAGCTCATTGAGCTTCCCCTTTCAAATCTAAAACCTTGCGCAAATTTACCTTACCCTGTTCCACGTGAAACACAGCAAAATTATTAATTTTTTCATTTTCAAGTACATTTACTAATGGCTCAAAATCTGTACCGGTAATAAACACTTGAGCCTTTGCATCTGCCAGCACCTTAAGCAAACGTAGTAAATAGTCATTATCCAACTCTGAAACAAGGTCATCAAACAGGTAGATACACTGTTTATCCCTCGACCGACGAAACATCTGCCCTTGCCCGACAATTAGGGCGGCAACTAATGACTTGATCTGCCCTCTGGAAAGCACATCACATGCAGCCCGCCCGTTTACCCCTACCTTTATATCTGCTCTATGGGGGCCAATATTTGTTGTGTGGCGCCTGAGGTCTCGCTCAAAATTTTCGCCAAGCAAAGCATCAAGTGGCCGATCCGCATCCCAGCCCTGGTAGAAGTCTAGTGATACACCCCTAACTGAGGTTAGCTTTTCTATTAACTCATTGAACACGGGCACAATACTTTCGAAATATTTTCGCCGCATATTGCTTAACTGCATCGACAAACGCACGAAACTATCATCCCATGAGCTCATCTCTTTCAGGGATATTTTATCACGCCGCAGAAGTTTGTTCCGCTGTTGTAGGCTTCGCTGGAACTGGGCCCAAACCGTCTGAAACTGCTGTTCCACGTGGAACACACCCCAGTCGAGAAAGCGACGACGACCACCTGGCCCACCCTCTATCAGTAAAAAGCTGTCACTATTCATCAATAGTAGTGGTATCGCATCGGCAAGGGAAGATGAGGTTGATACCCTGCGACCGTCAACTTTGAATAGAAATGAACCCGTTGTCTCTCTTGATACACCAATCGTAGTAGGTGCTTCCCGCTCTGTACTATTTGCAACGCCAAAGACTGTACATTCACGGGCCTCATGGTTTATCAATGTCTTCGTATAGCGAGAACGGAATGTACGGCCACGCCCTAATAAATAGATGGCCTCAAGGATACTCGTCTTGCCACTACCATTGGCCCCATAAAGAACATTGATGCCATCTATGGGCGACAAGGATGCACTGCTTATATTTCTGATGCCATGTACATCAAGCCGGGTGAAATACACTAAATATAGCTATCAATAAAATTAAAGGCGCATCGGCATAATGACATAAGAGGAGCCGGCCTCATCGGCGGGGTCTTGAATAAGGGCACTACTATTGGCATCGGAGAGGATAAAAACAACTTCCTCACCCGCCAAAGTATTTAGCACATCGAGTATGTAATTCACGTTAAAGCCTACTTCAAGATCTATACCTGTGTAGTCGACAGCCACTTCTTCCTGAGCTTCTTCTTGCTCTGGGTTGTTGGCAACGATGTTGAGCAGGTTTTGACTGAGTAAAAGCCGAACTCCGCGATACTTCTCATTGGACAAAATTGCAGCACGGCTAAACGCATGTCGCATACCATCACGGTCACCACGAATGACCAGGGTGCCACCTTTCGGTAAAACCCTGTCGTAATCAGGGTAAGCACCGTCGACTAGTTTGGATGTGAAATGAAAGTCTGAACCACGAACGCGTAGATGAGCTTCACCCAGTGAAATCGTGACATCTCCCTCATCAACTAAAAGGCGGGACAACTCAACAACACCTTTGCGAGGCAATATTGCCTGTACAGAGCCGCCGACCCCTACATCGGGCAAATCGATAGCGCTGATGGCAAGACGGTGTCCGTCAGTGGCGACTCCATTTAGCTTTGAATCACTCAATTCCCACAACATTCCATTAAGGTAGTAGCGGACATCCTGATGGGCCATTGCAAAAGATGTGCTATCAATCAAGTGTTTAAGACTTTTCGCGGGCAAGCTGAACTCGACGCTTTCAGCGCCATCGTCGACATTGGGGAATTCTTCAGCAGGAAGAGTCGACAGAGTAAAACGGCTACGTCCGCTGGTGACAACAACACGACCCTTATCGTTCGTACTGAATTTGATGTCGACACCGTCAGGCAAGGAGCGGCATATATCAAGCAACTTTCGCGCGGGAACTGTTATCTGACCACTGGGCTCGGCACCTATTTCGGATGTTGCTTTGCTGACGATTTCGACTTCCAGATCCGTTCCCGTGAGAGCCAGCTCACCGTCTTTCAGGCTGATTAAAACATTGGCTAATATTGGTAGTGTTTGCCTACGCTCAACAACACCAACAACCATTTGCAACTGCTTAACAAACGTTTCTTTGCTAACACTGAACTTCATACTGGGCTCTCTATAAATATTAATAGTAAGTATTTACTTACATCTTAACTAGTCAATAAGCGGATTAATAATTTTATGTCTTCTCGCATTTCAGTACTACTATCCTGTAGTTCCTTAACCTTACGACAGGCATGTAGTACCGTCGTATGATCCCTGCCCCCAAAGGCTTCACCAATCTCAGGCAAGCTGTGATTGGTCAGTTGTTTCGCCATAGCCATGGCAACCTGCCTCGGTCGTGCCACCGAACGTGTGCGGCGTTTAGAGAGCATATCCGACATTTTAATTTTATAGTGTTCCGCCACTGTGCGCTGAATATTATCAATAGTCACCAAACGATCTTGCAGGGCCAGTAAATCTTTCAAGGAATCACGCACCATGGGCACGTCGATGTCTCTTCCTGTGAAGTGAGCACTTGCTATCACTCGCTTCAAGGCACCCTCTAACTCTCTTACATTGGAGCTAATACGCTGGGCAATAAAAAAGGCTGCATCGTGGGGTAGATCTACGTTTAAGCCTTGCGCTTTCTCAATAAGGATCGCGACACGGGTCTCGAGCTCGGGGGGTTCAACCGCAACGGTTAAACCCCAGCCAAAACGCGACTTCAGCCTTTCTTCAAGACCATCGATTTCTTTGGGGTAACGATCACAGGTCAGGATCATTTGATGATCCCCCTCAAGTAGGGCATTAAAAGTATGAAAAAACTCTTCCTGTGAGCGCTCCTTACCGGCAAAAAACTGAATATCGTCAATCAGTAAGGCATCGACTGAACGATAGAAACGCTTAAAATCATTAATTGCGTTGAGCTGAAGGGCTTTGACCATATCTGCGACAAAACGCTCGGAGTGCAGATAGACAATTTTTGCATCGGGTTTTGTAGCCTTTAAAGCATTGCCCACGGCATGCATAAGATGCGTTTTACCGAGACCCACACCACCATAAATAAACAAAGGGTTATAGGAGCCGCCGGGGTTTTCGGCTATTTGCCGAGCCGCAGCCAGAGCCAGCTGGTTAGACTTGCCTTGGATAAAATTATCAAAACGAAATTCATTATTGAGGCTATCAGGGTGACTAATAACTTTGTTAACCCGTTTTTTAGGTACAGGCGAGAAGCTGGCTGCTTGCCCTTTTTGTTGGGGTACTACAATAGGGGCCGGTACATTGCTCATCACTGGTTTAGGTTTTGAGTGTGTCAGGTGTAAAGCATCTGCGCTGAGTCGATTGCCCGGTTCAGCAACCATTGGCTGGTTAATAGCGGGGGTTTGATGTACAAAGCCAGGTGCTTTCGAGTTGACGCCGACCTCTACAGGTGTACTTTCATGACCTGCTTCGCAGGCAAGCTCATTAATTCGATCAAGGAATTTGTCGACCACCCAATCCTTTACAAAGCGGTTAGGTGCTATCAGGCGTACTGTTTGATCAGCTGAAAGGCTGTCAAATTGCAGAGGCTTTATCCAGGTGTTGAATTGCTGTGCGGGTAACTCTGCCTGTAGATGTCCCAAACAATGCTGCCAAATCACTTCAGCCAAGCTATTTCTCCACTGGTTATAAAAAGCAAACTGCTGCTATTTTTTGTACAAAAAAAAATTTTTTTCGAACGCCAGCTAGTCTAAGATTTATGGCTTAAGTTATCCACATATTTTTAATAAATTTTTGTGACTTCGATAATCATAATAATTCTTCTAAATCAATAAGTTATAAATTTTATTCGGCAAATAAAAACAAGTCTTAACCACGATAAATAAGTCAAAAAAACACTACCTGTTGGTAAGCTGTGAGTATCTTATTAGTAACTCGTTAACTTCAGTTATCGTGCCACCAACAATCTTTTTCTTGAATGGAGGCATCAATCGAGGCGCTATTAAGCAAGAATTACTCAGGCTTATTTACCAATACAGAAGCTGGAAAAAATTTCGCCGAGCAGATCATCACTCGTGAAATCGCCAGTAATGCTACCGAGCACTTGCTGAGCTTGCTTTAAATCTTCCGCAATCAGCTCACCCGCCCCAGTTGTCAGGAGTTGTTCCAGAGCCTGTGCAATACAGCTCTGGGTTTCATTTAAGGCGTTAATGTGGCGCCTGCGTGCAGAAAAAAGTCCTTCTCCGGCACTGACGTAACCCGCACATCTTTTGAGGTGCTGCTTTAGTTCAGCTAAACCCACACCCGTTTTGGCTGAAATTTCGATAACCGGGTGTTTGCTTTGCTGAGCCTGAAAGCCTGCATAAGCGGGAGTGTCTGTTTTGTTCAAAACAAAGGTTAAATTTTTTGCCCGGCTAAAACCGGCTTCAGCCTGGGGGAAAATAGTATCGGCAGACAGATCGAATGCCTTTGATCCGTCGACTAAAAACAGGATCTGGTCGGCTCGCTTGATCTCATCTTCAGCTCGCTCTATACCTTTGCGTTCTACCGCATCTTCTGTGGTGCGCAAGCCAGCGGTATCGATAATATGTAAAGGCATGCCGTCAATGGTGATTTGCTCGCGCAGCACATCCCGAGTTGTTCCCGGTACATCTGTGACAATAGCGGTATCCAGTCCAGACAGGGCATTGAGCAAACTGGACTTTCCAGCATTGGGCTTGCCAGCAATGACAACAGATATACCCTCCCTTAATAAAGCGCCCTGGGTGACACTCGCCAGGAGTTCTTCCAATTGATCGTTGAGACCTCGCAAACCAGATTCAACTTTGCCATCGGAGAGGAAATCAACCTCCTCTTCGGGAAAGTCGATCGCCGCTTCAACGTAAACGCGAAGCGCAATAAGGTGCTCGAGAAGCTGTGTTACCCGCTGCGAAAACTGGCCCTGCAATGATTTAATCGCACCGCGAGCTGCCTGTTCACTACCGGCATCAATTAAGTCTGCCACGGCTTCAACCTGGGTCAGATCCATTTTACCGTTGAGAAAAGCACGCTCGGAAAACTCACCGGGGCGAGCCTGGCGGGCACCGAGTTCAATGACACGGCGCAACAGGCAGTCCATAACAACGGGGCCACCGTGGCCCTGGAGTTCGAGTACATGTTCACCAGTGTAAGAATCTGGAGCGGGAAAGTAGAGGACGATTCCCCGGTCTATGGGCTCACCATCAGCTGCTAGAAAGGGTTGATAATGGGCGAAACGGGGTGTTGGTGTGAAACCGAGAAGTCCGTCGAAGAAGGGCTCTAGATTATTCCCCGATAGGCGGACAATGCCGACCCCACCGCGCCCGGGTGGGGTAATAAGTGCGGCAATAACATCGCTACTATTAACAAGCATGTGACAAGGAGCTCAAGCGCCTGGTGATGCCATGAAGACTACTCGCGTATTATTTTTCGCGTGATGGTCCACTGTTGAGCAATCGACAATATGCTGTTGACCGTCCAGTAAAGTACCAAACCAGCGGGGAAAAACATAAAGAAAAAACTAAAGGCAACGGGCATGAAACGCATAACCTTCGCTTGCATAGGGTCGGGCGGTGCAGGCTGCAAGGTTTGCAAGACATACATACTGATGCCGTTAAGTACTGGTAGCACATAGTAGGGATCTTTTTGCGATAGATCCGTCAACCAGAAGATGAAGGGCGTGTGCCGTAATTCAACACTTTCATTGAGCACCCAGTACAGGGCAATAAACACCGGCATCTGTATCAACATGGGTAAGCAACCACCCATGGGGTTGACCTTTTCTTTCTTATAAAAAGCCATCATCTCCTGGGACATTTTCTGCCGATCATCCCCGTAGAGCTCTTTTAAGCGTGCCATTTCGGGTTGTAGCTTGCGCATCCTGGCCATGGACTTATAGCTTGCCGCTGAAAGCGGGAAGAACAATAATTTGACCACAAAGGTCAGAAAGATAATCGACCAACCCCAGTTGCCCACCAGACCGTGGAACATGGTCAAGCCATAAAACAAAGGTTTAGCTATCCACCACAACCAACCATAATCAATGGTTAAGTCGAGGTAGGGAGAAATTTCTTCCATGCGATATTGGTCTTTGGGGCCAACATAAAATGCGGCACGCAATTCGCCACTATCGCCCGCTGCAACATCAACAGCAGCACTGGTAAAACCCATCGTGTAGAGATCTTTACTACCCAACTTGCGCAGTTGATAACTGTTGTTGACACTCTGATCAGGTATCCAGGCACTGATAAAGTAGTGTTGAATCATGGCTACCCAGCCACCGAACTTTTCGGCTTTGAAAGCACCTTCATCCATATCCGAAAAATCAAATTTCTTATATTTATCTTCATCCGTGGTAAGCGCAGCACCTAGGTAGGCATTCGGCCCCATAGTGCTATTTACATTTGGATTGTGAGAATCGCGCTGAATTTGGCCAAATAAATGGGCCTGCCACACCTCGCTGCTGTGATTTTCAACAAGATAAACAACATCAACTAAATAATCATCTCGCTTAAAAATAAAGCGCTTGGTAAGCGTTGCGCCATCTTGTTCTAGGTGTAGGTCAACAACGATTTGCGCATCGCCATCTAGCAACTCATAGTGGGCTTTGGCGACAGAAAAGCGCGGTCGACCTGCCGCTGTGTCGGTACCATTGCGACCAATCAAACCACTTTGCGCAATATACGTTTGGCTTTGGGTGCGGTTGAGCATGACAAATGAATCTGCGCCCGGCTCCTGAGAAATCA
>CAYWXW010000004.1:40882-47944 GCA_964462265.1 uncultured Porticoccaceae bacterium
AGTAGTCCGAACACGACGACTATCGCTGCGATCAAGGCACTGCGTTGCCAGTCCATTACTAATTAGGCTCCGGGTTTTGTCGGTGAGGTTTGTTGAAACACTTATCGGGTACGGGATCAAGCCCACCCGAGTGGAAGGGCTGGCATTTGCAAATTCGCTTAACAGAAAGCAGACTACCGCACAGGCAGCCGTGTTGTTGCAAAGCCTGTATCGTATATTCAGAACAAGAGGGATGAAAACGACAATTGCTACCCAGTAAAGGGCTTATCAGATATTGATAAAGCTTGACAAGAAAGACCATCGATTTTGCAATCATGCCTTCTCCACCTTACTCATTTGGCGCGATAATTTTCGCCAGGAGTCTAACAACAACTTATGTTGCACCGCTGGCTCAAGCTTATCCATCCCCCTGCGTGCCAAAAAAATGATATCGAGGGTTTCAAGAGCTTGCTGATTGAGACGAAAGCTATCGCGCACCACCCGCTTTATGCGGTTGCGCTTAACCGCCAAACGGACGTTCTTTTTCGCCACTATCAGGCCCAGACGAGCCTCTTTTAAGCCATTGGGTCGAGCTAGCATAAGCAAGTTTCTGTGCGAAACCCGGTACGGCGAATCATCAAATACCGCCTTGTAAGCCGCCTTAGTTAGTAGGCGCTTACTCCTGCCAAAGCCCATGTCGGGCATGGCAGCCCCCTAACGACCCGGGTTTCAGGCAGCCAGACGCTTACGACCGCGAGCACGGCGACGGTTGATCAATGCGCGGCCATTTTTGGTTGCCATACGTGAACGAAAACCGTGAGTTCTTTTACGCTTGAGGACACTGGGTTGAAATGTTCTTTTCATAGCTATTAATCCGTTTCCCCGGGTTGTTAGCAACAAACTAACAACGGCATTACCGGTTCTGAATGTGTTTAAGGGTCGGCGATTCTATAGAAAAACCCTTTCTGTAGCAACGGTTTAAATAGATATTGCATAATTTCAAAACAGAGCCTGTCTATTGGCAAAAAGGCAGGCGTAATCTGGGGACAAAGACTGTGTAAATCCTGGAAAAACTGGGGATGGTTTAGTGGATAAGTCGCCTCTCAAAAAGCCTGTTGATAAGGGCCTACTTTGCTAACAACTTACCAAAGCGCTATTTGCAGCCTAAGTACCTTTTATACCTCAACTATTACACGCCCTAAAGCCAGTAATAGCCTGTCTATTTAGTACTTAACCACACAAAAGCACCTCTCTAATAATAATAACAATATCTATCTTACTTATAAGAATATAAATAATAAGATAAGTCGTTATTGTAAATGGTGTGTGGGCTCTTTCATCTGAATGGTTGCCAGGCAGCATAGATTTTATCATCGGCGAAACTATTCGATAGCCAATTTGAAATTAATCGCTACTTTGCGATCAGTTTGCCGATGAAATAAAAGGATTCTCAGAAGATCTGTGCATTGCAGCAAGAATGAAACCGGCACTAACGGTTCAGCAATATTATGGCCACAGCGTTTATCTTGCTATAATGACCGGCTATCTGCTCTTTTCGCACTCAGCCCGTATTAGAAATCTATGTCCCAAACTCAACTATTTGATGTCATTGTTATTGGCGGTGGTCACGCTGGCACCGAGGCCTGTTTGGCTGCTGCACGCATGGGCTGTAAAACCCTCTTGCTCAGCCACAATATTGAAACCCTGGGGCAGATGTCCTGTAACCCGGCCATTGGCGGCATTGGCAAGAGTCATTTGGTGAGAGAGGTGGATGCCCTGGGCGGCATCATGGCGCAGGCGGCTGACAAAGCCGGCATTCAATTTCGTATTCTCAATGCCCGTAAAGGCCCTGCGGTGCGCGCCACCCGAGTGCAGGCCGATCGAGCGTTGTACAAAGCAGTGGTGCGCTCTGCCCTTGAGAATCAAGAGAATTTATTAATTTTTCAGCAAGCGGTGGATGATTTAATCACCGAGGGCGACAAGGTGACGGGCGTGGTTACCGAGTCGGGTCTGAAGTTTTTTGCCCCCTCCATTGTGCTGACAACGGGTACGTTTTTGGCGGGTAAAATCCACGTTGGGCTGGAAAACCACGCCGGTGGGCGAGCAGGCGAGCCACCGGCGGCAACCCTGGCTCAGCGTTTGCGAGAAATGCCTTTTCGCGTCGATCGCTTAAAAACCGGTACACCACCGCGAGTTGATGCCCGCACCGTCGGCTTCTCCGATCTATCAGAGCAGTGGGGTGACGAGCCCCGACCGGTGATGTCTTTTTTGGGTAATACCAATCAGCATCCCCGGCAAGTGTGCTGCTGGATTACTCACACCAGTGAAAAGACCCACGATATTATCCGTGGCGGTATGGACAGGTCGCCCCTGTACACAGGGGTTATCGACGGCGTTGGCCCCCGCTACTGCCCATCGATTGAAGATAAAATCGTGCGTTTCGCCGATAAATCCAGCCACCAGATTTTTATTGAGCCAGAGGGTTTAAGCACCTACGAGCTCTATCCCAACGGTATTTCCACCAGCTTGCCCTACGATGTGCAACTCGATCTCTTGCACTCGATTAAAGGTTTCGAGAATGCGCACATTACTCGCCCTGGTTACGCCATCGAATACGATTACTTTAACCCGCAAGATCTCCAGTACTCCCTTGAAACCCGTCACGTGAAGGGCTTGTTTTTTGCCGGGCAGATTAACGGCACCACCGGTTATGAAGAGGCCGCTGCGCAGGGTTTATTAGCGGGTATTAACGCCGCCCTAAAGGTTAAGGGTAAAGAGACCTGGTGCCCGCGTCGCGATGAAGCCTATTTGGGTGTGCTGGTCGATGATCTGATTACCATGGGTACCCGCGAGCCCTACCGCATGTTTACCAGTCGTGCGGAATACCGCCTCCTGCTGCGTGAAGACAACGCCGATGAGCGCTTAACGGAAAAAGGCCGTGAACTCGGTTTGGTGGACGATGAACGTTGGCGTCATTTCAGTAATAAGCGCGAGGCGATTGCCCGCGAAAACGAAAGAATGGCCAGCACCTGGGTGCAACCCGGCAGCGCTGAGGCCATCGCGCTCGAAGCCTTCGTTGAAAAACCGCTCGCCCATGAGTACAACCTGGCAGAATTGATTAAGCGCCCGGAACTCGACTACCAAAAAATTGCGGCTTTGTACGCTGACAGTGATTCACCCGTGGTTGACCCACAAGTGGCTCAACAGATTGAAATCAAAGCCAAATACAGTGGTTATATCGATCGCCAACGGGATGATATCGAGCGCTTGCGTCGTCATGAAAATACAGTCATCCCTGAAGATTTTGACTATTCAGAAGTGAAGGGCCTGTCCAATGAGGTCAAGCAGAAACTCGATGAAGCTCGGCCCGCTACGTTGGCGCGGGCGGCTCGTACTCAGGGTGTCACCCCAGCGGCGGTTTCCCTGTTACTCATCTATTTGAAAAAGAGGGCCGTTGTGGCTGAAAATTTTGCCTAAGTCGTCGAGTGAGGTTTCTGTTGCCCAATTAGATAGCGCACTGCAAAAGGGTCTGGCTGCTCAAGGTTTGCAGGTTGAAGAACCCGCGAGAGCGGCAATGCTGCAATATCTTGGCCTGCTACAGCGCTGGAATAAAGCCTATAACCTGACATCGATAAAAGACCCGCTGCAAATGCTCAGTTATCACCTGCTCGATAGCCTCAGTATTGGCCCCCATTTACAGGGGCGATTATTTATTGATGTTGGCACCGGTGCCGGTCTGCCCGGCATTCCTTTGGCCATTACTCACCCGGATAAAACCTTCAGTCTGCTCGACAGCAATGGCAAAAAAATACGCTTTTTATTCCAGATAAAGACCGCCCTGCAACTCAGTAATGTCAAAGAAATGCAGGGGCGAGTTGAGGAATATAAACCCGAACAACGCTATGACGGCGTTATTAGTCGGGCTTTTGCCTCATTGACAGATATGATTAAAGGCAGCGAACACCTGTTGGCATCGGGGGGCTACTTTTACGCCATGAAGGGTCGCTACCCCGATAAAGAGTTGAGCGAGTTACCGAAAGGCTATAAGGTCGAGCAGGTTATTGAGCTGGATGTGCCCACACTGGATCAGCAACGCCACCTCATCATCATCAAAAAACCCTAAATAAAGGTTCAGTATTGACTCCCACCTATGCGATAGCCAATCAGAAAGGCGGTGTTGGTAAAACCACGACCAGCATTAATCTTGCCGCTGCTCTGGCTCACCTGGGTAAAAAGGTGCTATTGGTCGATCTCGACCCTCAGGGTAATGCGACCACAGGCAGTGGTGTGGAAAAAGATCAACTACAAACCTCAATTTATAATGTACTGACCGGGCGCTGCAGCGCTGATGAAGCCATCATTCCCTGCCTTGAAGCGGGCTATGATTTGATTCCCGCCAATGGTGATTTAACCGCGGCAGAAGTTGAGTTGATGCAGATCTCTGACCGAGAAAAGCGCTTAAAGAATGCTTTTCAAAGCCTCGATGATCGCTACCAGTTTATTATTATCGACTGCCCGCCGGCTTTAAGCATGCTCACCATCAATGCTTTTGTCGCCAGCAATAACGTCATCATCCCCATGCAGTGTGAATACTATGCGCTTGAAGGCTTATCAGCGCTGGTCAATACCATTGCCAAAGTGGGTAAATTACTCAACCCCGCACTGCGGGTAGAAGGTATTTTGCGCACCATGTATGACCCGCGTAACAGCTTAACCAAAGATGTTTCAAACCAGCTACACAGCCATTTTTCCGACCGGGTGTATCAGTCGGTAATACCGAGAAATGTGCGCCTGGCAGAAGCGCCGAGCTACGGCCAGCCAATACTGCAATACGATCGCAGTTCAAAAGGGGCCGCCGCTTATTTAGGCATGGCCAGTGAATTACTCCGTCGCAGCTCGCGCAGAGCTGAAAAGGGACGCCCACAGCTAGACAATGGATAAATTATGAGTGGCAAGAAAAAAGGCCTGGGCAAAGGCCTCGATGCACTACTGGGCGGCGAGCTGGGTGCACCCATTGAAGAGGATAAAGTTGAGAGCAGCTCAAAAGAGGCCCATGTTCAGGGTTTAAAGGAGCTGCCGGTTGAATTCCTGCAGCGTGGCCAGTACCAACCTCGCAAAGATATGAACCCGGCGGCCTTAGATGAACTAGCGGAATCCATACGTCGCCAGGGCATTATGCAGCCCATTATGGTGCGACCCTTAGCGCAAGACAGCTATGAGATTATCGCTGGTGAGCGTCGTTGGCGTGCTGCTCAATTGGCGGGTTTAGCCACCGTACCGGTTATCGTCAAAATTATTACTGATGAAGATGCCATTGCGCTGGCATTAATAGAAAACATTCAGCGAGAAGACCTCAATGCGATGGAAGAAGCGCTTGCCCTAACTCGCCTGCAGGAGGAATTTGGCTACACACAGACCGAGGTCGCCGAAGCGGTGGGCAAACCGCGCTCAACAGTAGCCAATTTAATGCGCCTTACAGCGTTAGAATCAGAGGTGGCACTATTGCTGGAGCGTGGCGATATTGATATGGGTCACGGTCGAGCACTATTAGGCCTGGAGGGTTCGAACCAGCTTGAAGTCGCAAGAATCGTCGTCGGCAAGGGTTTAACTGTGCGTCAAACCGAAGCCCTGGTTCGTCAATGGCAGAGTCAGCAACAGACATCAGTACCCGCCACGACCAAAAATCGAGACATTCAGCGCCTTGAGCAAAAACTATCTGAACAACTGGGTGCAGGCGTGATTATCCAGCACGGTGGCAGTGGCAAGGGCAAGATGGTGATTCGCTACAATAGTCTCGATGAACTGGATGGCATATTGACTCACATCAAGTAAGCCGCGCAGTTTTTGAATGAGTGATGAAGATAGCGAAATAATTAAGCGTGTAAGCGGTTGCTTGGAGTTTACATCATGCTTATAATGCGCGCCCAAAGTGGCGTCGCATGTCAATCGAACCTTGATTGCAGTGAAATTAATACGTGACTTTCGCTCTCAGTAGAGTTGCATTGCGGCCTTAATGAGGGAGCACCTGCTAGTGAATAGCAGTGTAAAAGACAAGAGTGGTATTAAATTAGCATTCAGCTTTATCGGGGTGCAGTTGACTATTTGTCTATTGGTTGTGGTCGGCACCTTTATTGTGTTTGACCGCAAGATGGCAGAAGCCGCATTGGTCGGATGTATGATCAATGTTGTAGCCAGTGGTTATTTCGCCATTGTCTCGCTCAAGTTACCAAAGGATTCAAGCCCCGGCGTGATACTTGCCAGGTTTTATGTGGGTGAAGTAGGGAAGTTTGTTATTGTTGCTGTGTGTTTTGGCTGGGTTTTTAAATTCTTACCAGAGCTGATACAAGGGCGACATGCAATTATATTATTTGTGGCTTTCTTAATAGCGCAGGTGGCCTTTGTAGTGGCGCCATTAGTGTTAAAAGAAGATTTTAATTAAAGTGGAAGACCGAGACCTATTGATGGCTAGTGAAACAATAACCTCGCGGGAATATATCACCCACCACCTGACCAACCTGACCTATGGGCAACACGCCGATGGTACATGGGGTTTTGCGCACAGTGGTGCAGAAGCTGCAGAAATGGGTTTTTGGGCGCTTAACGTTGACACTTTTGGTGTTTCACTGGCTCTCGGCCTGATCTTTATGTTCGTGTTTCACCGAGTCGCCAGGCGCGTTACTACCGGTGTTCCCGGCGGTATGCAGAATCTTGTTGAAATGATTGTCGACTTTGTTGATGACAATGTAAAAGGTATGTTTCATCACCAGAGCAAGGTGATAGCGCCGATGGCCTTAACCATATTTGTCTGGGTGCTGATGATGAATATTATGGATTTGGTGCCTATTGACTTTCTACCAGAGCTTGGAAAGGTTTTTGGTCTGCATTTCCTCAAGGTTGTACCTTCAACAGATGTTAATATCACCATGGGCCTGGCTTTAAGCGTCTTTTGTGTGGTGGTCTTCTTTAGTATTAAACAAAAGGGTCTGGGTGGCTTTGCAGCTGAGCTGGCTTTCCATCCCTTTGGTAAATTCGGTTTGCCAATCAATCTCTTTCTGGAAGTCGTCAACTTGCTGGCAAAACCAA
>CAYWXW010000004.1:47954-50364 GCA_964462265.1 uncultured Porticoccaceae bacterium
CAACCTCTATGCGGGCGAGATGATCTTCATTCTCATCGCATTACTACCTTTCTGGATCCAGTGGGCGCTATCTGTACCCTGGGCCATATTCCATATCTTAATCATCGTGCTCCAGGCCTTTATTTTCATGGTACTTACCATTGTCTATATGGCCATGGCGTTTGATGATCACTAAGATAAACCTCACTTCAACACTACTTAAAGTTTAGAGACACAACGGGAGCAACAATGGAAACTTCATTAATCTACCTTGCAGGCGCAATCATGATGGGTCTGGGTGCTGTTGGCGCAGCAATTGGCGTTGGCATTCTGGGCAGCAAATTCCTGGAAGGTGGTGCTCGCCAGCCAGAGCTAGTGCCTATGTTACGTGCGCAGTTCTTTATTGTTATGGGCCTGGTTGATGCTGTACCCATGATCTCTGTTGGTATCTGCTTGTACCTGCTGTTTGTTGTAGCAGGCGGTTAAGTTAATACTATTAAACAGTTATCTATAAACCTGAAGGGGTGTTGATGTGAATATCAATGCAACGATTCTAGGCCAGGTTATTTCATTTGCCATCTTTGTATGGTTCTGCATGAAGTTTGTCTGGCCAGCACTTATCGGTGCGATGGAAGAGCGCAAGAAAACAATTGCCGATGGCCTCGAAGCAGCTGATCGAGCAGTACGCGATCTTGAGCTTGCCCAGAACAAAGCGGTAGACCAGCTGAAAGAAGCTAAGCAGGAAGCGGCATCACTTATTGATGACGCGAAAAAGCGGGCAAGCACGATCATTGAAGAGTCTAAAGAAAAGGCTCGTGAAGAAGGTGATCGTCTTATCGTTTCTGCCCAGGCTGAAATTGAGCAGGAAACCAATAAAGCGCGTGAAGAACTGCGCTCTCAAGTTGCCGCATTGGCAATTGCCGGCGCCGAGAAGATCCTCGAGCGCTCGATTAGCGAAGAAGATAATCGCGATATCGTTGACGGCCTTGCCGCGCAACTCTAGGGGTAACCAATGGCTGAACTAAGTACATTAGCTCGCCCCTATGCAAGGGCTGCTTTCGAGTATGCCAATGAGAAAGGTGCGGTCGATCAATGGGCGACAATGTTAAGCCTGTTGGCTGGTCTGTCGGAGTTTGATGCGGTTGCTGAACTGATTAGCACACCGGATCAAACGCCGGCGGAAAAAGCCGAAAAATTGATCGCTATTTGTGGTGATGGATTAAGCGTTGAAGGGGCAAATTTTTTAAAGAATTTAGCCGACAATCGACGTTTGCCCTTGCTGCCAGAAATACAGATTCAATTTAATGCCTTCCAGGCGGAGCAAGATAAAACGCTGGATGTTGATGTCCTCGCTGCACGTGCGATGGATCAGGCTCAGCAAGACCGTTTGGCCGCCGCTTTACAGCAGCGCTTACAACGCACAATCAATATTAAAGTCTCTGTAGACGCCGCCCTTATCGGTGGAGCGGTTATCCGCGCAGGCGACACAATCATCGACGGGTCAGTAAGTGGTCGTTTGGCCAGGCTTGCCGAAGCAATTAATCAGTAGGGTTGAGGAATAGAGAATGCAACAGCTGAAACCATCTGAAATCAGCGAGATTATCAAACAACGTATCGACAGCCTCGATATTAAAACTGAGGCCCGAAACGAAGGTACTATCGTATCCGTTTCTGACGGTATCGTTCGTATCCACGGTCTCGCCGATGTCATGTACGGTGAAATGATTGAGTTTGACGGCGGCCTCTACGGCATGGCCCTCAACCTCGAGCGCGACTCTGTCGGCGCAGTGGTACTGGGCGACTACCAGTCACTGGCTGAAGGTCAAAAAGCACGCTGTACCGGTCGTATTCTCGAAGTGCCAATTGGCCCAGAGTTGCTCGGTCGAGTTGTAGACGCACTGGGTAACCCCATCGACGGTAAAGGCCCAATTGGCGCCAAATTGACCGACGCGGTAGAGAAAGTTGCCCCCGGTGTTATTGAGCGTCAGTCAGTTGACGAGCCTGTACAAACAGGTTTGAAAGCGATTGATGCCATGGTTCCCGTTGGCCGTGGTCAGCGCGAGCTGATCATTGGTGACCGTCAGATTGGTAAGACAGCGATTGCCATTGATGCCATCATCAACCAGAAAAGCACAGGCGTTAAATGTGTTTATGTCGCCATTGGCCAGAAAAGCTCAACCGTAGCGAACATTGTTCGCAAGCTGGAAGAGCACGACGCAATGGCGCACACAGTCGTTGTTGCCGCTACGGCATCCGACCCCGCGTCGATGCAGTTTTTGGCACCCTACTCGGGTTGCACCATGGGCGAGTACTACCGTGATCGCGGTCAAGATGCCCTGATTGTTTATGATGATCTGACCAAGCAAGCCTGGGCCTATCGTCAAATCTCCCTGTTGCTGCGTCGTCCACCAGGACGTGAAGCCTATCCGGG
>CAYWXW010000004.1:50464-56147 GCA_964462265.1 uncultured Porticoccaceae bacterium
ACTAAAATCATTAAGAAGTTGGGCGGTGGTATTCGTCTGGCACTGGCACAGTATCGTGAGCTGGCGGCATTCTCTCAGTTTGCATCGGATCTCGATGATGCAACTCGCGAGCAGCTTGAGCACGGTCAGCGTGTGACTGAATTGATGAAACAGGCTCAGTACTCACCACTGAGTGTTGCTGAGATGGGTGTTTCTCTCTTTGCGGCGAACGAAGGTTACTTGAAGCCCGTGCCGGTCAACAAGATCGTTGATTTTGAAGCCGCACTGCTGTCTTACATGCGTTCCGATCACGGTGACTTGCTCGATAAAGTCAACGAGTCAGGTGCCTGGGACGATGATATTCAAGCTTCTTATAAAGCTGCACTGGATAAGTTCTCTGCCAGCCAAAGCTGGTAAGACACCTTTTTTGAGATAGCAGGTTTAGCGACGATCGGATTAATAGATTATGGCAGTCGGTAAAGAAGTAAAAACCAAGATCAACAGCGTTAAAAGTACGCAGAAGATCACCAGTGCCATGGAGATGGTCGCGGCGAGCAAAATGCGCCGTGCCCAGCAACGCATGTCATTGGGTAAGCCCTACGCACAACGCATTCGTGCGGTAGTTGGTCATTTGGCCAATGCCGCACCGGAATATCGCCACCAGTATTTGACAGAGCGGGAAGTTAAGCGCGTTGGCTATATTTTGGTCTCTACAGATCGAGGTTTGTGTGGCGGTTTAAACACCAACCTGTTCAAGGCCCAACTCAAGTCCATGCAAGCGTGGAGCGAGAAAGGCGTTGAGGTGGATGTTTGCACCATTGGCAGTAAAGCGAGTACCTTTTTTGGAAGCGTCGGTGCCAACATCACTGCGATTGTGAAAGACATGGGTGATCAGCCTGCAGCGAGTGAGCTGATTGGCAGTGTAAAGGTTATGCTCGATGCGTTTGACGAAGGCAAAATTGACCGTCTGTATTTGGTCTCCAACACCTTTGTCAACACCATGACTCAACAGCCAACGGTTGAACAAATATTGCCACTTGAGGCAGCTGAAGATGACAAGCTAAAGCATCATTGGGATTATATTTACGAGCCAGATGCCAAAGAATTATTGAGTGGCCTACTGGTGCGCTACATCGAATCACAAGTTTATCAGGCCGTTGTCGAAAACAAAGCCTGTGAGCAAGCGGCCCGAATGATAGCCATGAAGAGTGCCACGGATAATGCCGGCGACCTGATTGACGAACTTGAACTGCTTTATAACAAAGCACGACAAGGCGCGATTACTCAGGAATTGTCAGAAATTGTCAGTGGTGCAGCAGCGGTGTAAACAGGCGTAAATGCCTTTATAAGTGCTTTATTAATGAAACAAATTATCAGACTTAACGCCAAGGCGAAGAGGAAGTGTAGATGAGTAGCGGACAGATCGTTCAAATTATTGGTGCTGTAATCGATGTTGAGTTCTCACGGGATCAGGTGCCGAACATATACGATGCGCTAAACGTAGATGGCAAGGAATTGACCCTTGAGGTTCAACAGCAGTTAGGTGACGGCGTTGTTCGCACCATTGCCATGGGTTCTTCGGAAGGTATTAGTCGCGGCTTAAGCGTTTCAAATACTGGCGCGCCGATTTCTGTTCCCGTTGGTCAGGGCACATTGGGTCGCATCATGGATGTACTCGGTAACCCGATCGATGAAGCGGGCCCTATCGATACCGAAACCTTTTTGCCTATCCACCGTAGTCCACCCGATTACGCAGACCAGTCTTCAGCAATTGAATTGCTGGAAACGGGTATTAAAGTTATCGACTTGATTATGCCGATTGCTAAGGGCGGTAAGATTGGCCTCTTTGGTGGTGCTGGTGTTGGTAAAACCGTAACCCTGATGGAGCTGATTCGAAATATCGCCATTGAGCACTCGGGCTTCTCTGTATTCGCCGGTGTTGGTGAGCGGACTCGTGAAGGTAACGATTTCTACCACGAGATGAAAGAATCCAACGTACTCGACAAAGTGGCGCTGGTTTACGGCCAGATGAATGAGCCTCCCGGTAACCGTTTGCGCGTTGCACTGACCGGTTTGACCATGGCAGAGAACTTCCGTGATGAAGGCCGTGACGTATTGATGTTTGTTGACAACATCTACCGTTATACCCTCGCGGGAACCGAAGTATCTGCACTGCTGGGCCGTATGCCTTCTGCGGTAGGTTATCAGCCAACACTGGCTGAAGAGATGGGTGTTCTGCAGGAGCGTATTACCTCCACGAAGACCGGCTCTATTACTTCTTTCCAGGCAGTTTATGTACCTGCGGATGATTTGACCGATCCATCGCCTGCAACTACCTTTGCTCACCTTGATGCGACACTCGTTCTCTCGCGTCAAATTGCTGAACTCGGTATTTACCCTGCGGTTGATCCACTCGATTCAACATCACGTTTGCTCGATCCCTTGGTTATTGGCCAGGAGCACTACGATGTTGCGCGAGGCGTGCAGACAGTACTGCAGCGCTATAAGGAACTGCGTGACATTATCGCCATTCTGGGTATGGACGAGCTGTCTGAAGAAGATAAGCAGATAGTTGCTCGGGCACGTAAGATTCAGCGCTTCTTGTCACAGCCCTTCTTCGTTGCTGAGATCTTCACCGGTAGTTCGGGTAAATATGTGTCTATGAAAGACACTATCTCCAGCTTCCAGGGCATTCTCAACGGCGACTACGATGATTTGCCTGAGCAGGCTTTCTACATGGTTGGTTCGATTGAAGAAGCTGTTGAACAGGCTAAAAACCTTTAATCTAGCAATAACGAGCTAAAGAGTACCTACTATGTCTATACCCGTTCATTGCGATATCGTTAGTGCCGAAGAAGCAATCTTCTCCGGCATGGTCGAGATGGTCGTTACTACCGGTACACTGGGTGAGCTGGGTATAGCTTATGGGCACGCGCCCCTGCTCACTGGTCTATTGCCTGGCCCGGTACGTTTAATTAAGACTGGTAAGGATGATGAGGTTATCTACCTTTCCGGTGGCTACCTCGAAGTGCAGCCCGGCATTATTTCCATCCTTGCCGATACGGCTGTTCGTGCCCATGATCTCGACGAAGTTGCTGCAATCGAAGCACAAAAGCAGGCTGAACAGGATATGAAAAACCAGAGTGGAGAAATCAACTACTCTGTGGCTGCCTCTCGTCTTGCCGAGGCAACGGCTCAGCTGCGTACCATTGCAGAACTGCGTCGCAGAGCGGGTTCAGTTCGTTAACAGTGTTATTAAGTTTTACAGTAAGGCAGCTACGGCTGCCTTTTTTGTGCGCGTTGTTTAGAGCCTGAAAATAAGTCGATATTTGTCACTAAAAGTCTAGCTATCACTTGTTAAGATTACGGGCTACAAGCTGATATGACAGGGAGAAAGATAAGAATGCGACTCGATGTACTGGTGTTGGCAGCAGGCAAGGGCACTCGCATGCGCTCTGAGCTACCTAAGGTTCTACACTCTTTGGCTGGCAAGCCTCTGCTCGCTCATGTCTTTAGTTCCGTCGAAGCACTGGATAGCGCGGCTATTAATGTCATCGTCGGTCACGGCAAAGCGCAAATACAAGCGACCTTCGCCGAGCAATCACTCAACTGGATTGAACAAACTGCCCAGCTTGGTACGGCTCACGCAGTACTACAGGCGATACCTTCTTTAAGAGATGATGCCAAGGTACTTATCGTTTATGGCGATGTGCCCCTAATTAAAAGTGCTACCCTCGAAAAGATGCTAGCGGGGGTCAATGATGATGCCATGTCACTACTCACCGTTGAGCTAGCAGACCCGACAGGCTACGGAAGAATTCTGCGCAATCAAGCGGGCGAGGTCACTGGCATTGTCGAGCAAAAAGATGCTGCGCCAGAGCAGTTAAAGATTACGGAGGTAAATACCGGCGTCATGGCCATGACAGCGGCCGATTTAAAAACCTGGCTGCCTAAAATCGATAACAATAATGCCCAGCAAGAATACTATTTAACCGATGTCATTGGCCTGGCACAGGAAGCGGGTCGGCGCATTAACACTTATGCACCCGAGGCGGTTGAAGAAGTCGAAGGCGTTAATAGCCGTGCTCAATTGGTAGCCCTCGAGCGTTACTACCAGCAACAAGTCGCCAAACAATTACTCGATAGCGGTGTCACTGTTGTTGACCCGAGTCGCTTTGATTGCCGGGGAGAATTAAGCACAGGTGAGGATGTCGTCATCGATATCAACTGCATCTTTGAAGGGACTAATCAGATTGGCAATAAGGTCAAAATTGGCCCGAATTGCGTGATTAAAGATGCCACCATTGGCGACAATGTCACCATTAAAGCCAATACAGTCATTGAGGGCCCGGTGACACTTGAAGCCGATGTGCAGGTTGGCCCCTTTGCCCGCTTGCGTCCCCATACCGTTTTGGCTGTAGGTGCCAAGGTCGGTAATTTTGTTGAAACAAAAAAAGCCCACATTGGCCCCGGCAGTAAAATAAGCCACCTCAGTTATATTGGCGATGCAGAGCTTGGCAGCGAAGTGAATGTTGGCGCTGGCACCATTACCTGTAATTACGATGGTGTTAATAAGCACCTGACAGAAATTGACGACGGTGCCTTTATTGGTTCCAACACCTCGCTGGTAGCGCCCGTTGCTGTGGGTAAGAATGCGACGGTTGGTGCTGGCTCGACCATTAGTCGAGATGTGCCGGATGAAAGTTTGGCCATCGCCCGTGGCAAGCAAAGAACGATCGATACCTGGAAGCGACCCGAAAAAAATTAAAGGACGAAAACTATGTGCGGAATAGTTGGCGCGGCTGCGCAACGCAATGTCACAGGTATTTTACTTGAAGGCTTAAAGCGCCTTGAATATCGCGGTTATGACTCAGCAGGTATTGCTGTACTTGATACAAAGAACGAGGTTTGCCTGCAAAAAAATGCCGGCAAGGTTGCAGCCTTAGAACAAGGTTTGGCCAGTAATCCGCTACAGGGGCACCTGGGTATTGCCCATACCCGTTGGGCTACCCACGGCTCGCCTAACAATGTTAACTCCCACCCGCACCGCTCAGAACATATTGCCGTGGTACACAATGGCATTATTGAAAACCACGAAGCCCTGCGTAACGAATTACAGGCAGCGGGCTATACCTTTATTTCTGAGACCGATACCGAAGTCGTTGCTCATCTCGTCCATTTTTACAGCACTAGTTCATCGAATTTAATCAAGGCCGTACAACAAACCATCGTACGGCTGGAAGGTGCTTATGCCCTTGCCGTAATGTCGGCAGATGAACCAGAGACATTAATCGGCGCTCGTAAGGGTAGCCCTCTGGTGCTGGGTGTGGGTATTGAAGAAAACTTCCTCGCCTCCGATCCTCTCGCTCTTCGCCAGGTCACCGACCGCTTTGTCTTCCTCGGTGAAGGCGACATGGTTGAGCTGACAGCTGGGCACTTTCAGATTACCGACATAGACGGCAAGCCCGTAGCGCGTGAAATTGTACAGATCGACCACGGTGCCGATCACAATGACAAAGACGGCTTTCGACACTACATGCTGAAAGAAATCTACCAGCAGCCCGATGTACTTGCGGCAACCCTACAGGGTCGAATCAGCGATAAACATGTGCTGGCCGAAGCCTTTGGCAGCGATGCGGTTGAGATATTAAAACAGGTTGAATGTGTCCACATCATCGCCTGTGGTACCAGCTATCACGCTGGC
>CAYWXW010000005.1:0-22841 GCA_964462265.1 uncultured Porticoccaceae bacterium
GCCAGGAAGGCGACGATGGCAACGGTGAGGCTGCCTAGGCCCTGCACCGCGACTTCGCGGGCGCCGTCTTCCTCCCAGGTAATGGACAGACGCTCAATGGTCCAGGCCAGAATCACCATGGGGAAAAAGGTCATATTGAGCATTTGCTCGAGCCCCAGTTTGTGGCTAACAACACTAAATACGGCCATCAGTATCACAACAACGATCAGCACGGCAGCTATGCGCGATACCATTAATAGGTCTAATTGGCTGAGGTAGGAGCGAATCCACAGGCCGACAATAACCAGTGCTGTGAGTAAGCCGACGCCGGTTAGCAGTGAGGTTTGCATAAAGGCCATGGCAATTAATACCGGCATAAAAGTGCCGGAGGTGCGGATGCCGATAAGTACCCGGAACAGCACGACCACGAGAGCGCCAACAGGCACCAGTAATAACAGTTTAAAGACGGCCTGTTTTTCAACCGGCAGGCTGTAGATATTGAAATCTATTAGCGCAGAATTTGGGTCTTGAGCGTGCATTAGGGCGACATTTTTCGCGGGTAGGTCGTTGGCAATAAGAGAAAAGCGAATTTTTGAGCGCCGCCCGCCTTCTATTTGCAGGAGGGAGTCGCCGCCTCGCTGCCAGATAAAGAAATCATCCGGCAGACCAAAGCGGGCCGTTACTGGGTCAATAATCTGCCAGCTATGGTCATCGTAAAGCTCCAGTAATTCGCTGGCTGCTTGATTATGCACTCTGTCGGCAAGACTGATACCGCGCACAATGTGTGAAACAACCCCGGCTCGGGTCAGTAATTGCAGGGCGAGGTTAGCGGGTGAGACACGATGGCGCGGGTCATTCAGCGAGTGACTTCCCCTGACGGTTTCGTGTTTATTAAGCAGCTTGAGCAATTGGATTGCAAAGCTACTGGGGCCTGCCGATAGTGCTCGTGCCTGAGTGATCAGCGTAGTAGCTGTCGCTTCCTGGGCGGGTGTCCAAATCAGTTTGTCGGGTATTTGTGAGGCTTGTGGCGGTTCGTTGGGTGCGAGGCTTGCCCCCTGACGAGCAATTTTTAGCTTGTAATACAGGGTTTGCTGGCCACCCGCTTCGCGCCGCGTCCATATTGCCCGCCGCTGCTCATCATCTTTACGTATATCGAAACCGTAGCCGGAGGAGGCAAATGTTTCGTCGATTATCGGGTAGGCATCCTGTGACTGGGGCAGGGCGAGATCAACGGTAATGGCTTGTGGTGTGGCCCAAAAAGAGACTTTCGCTTCAATCTCCCAAACGCGCGTTAAGCTGCCCGGCGATAGCGGGAAATTAAGTGCCAAATGTTTGTAGAGGGTGAGGCCGATACCGCTTGAGATAAAGACCAATGCGAGCAAATAAACCTGGGCGCGTGATGACATAAGTTCTGGCTTATTTCACGATTAAGCGCTGGCTAACATCGACGATGGCCAGGTTGCGGAGAAAGTTTCGGCCGATTAAAACAGGGTGGGTCATGGTGGTGCGCTCGGAGAGAGAGACGTCAATTTGTTCAGTCATGGACCCGAGGGTGATGGTCATTTTTACCACCAGTCGACGCTCCGGTGTTTCAGAACTTACTTGTTTGACGAGCACGGTGCGGGCGAGCGGCCTCTCGATGGCAATGGGTGTCTCGATAGAGGGGTGGTCGATTTTGAAGCGCACCCAGTCACGGCCGTCCCGTTCAAAGGCAACAATATCGCTGGCGTGAATGGAGGTGCCGGCTGCGCCGGTGTCGATGCGAGCCAGGAAAACTTGCCCAGGTGGTGCGACAGTAACGTGTTCAATTTCGCCAATTACCAGCTTATCGGCAATTTTGGCAGCCGGGCTCACAGGGCAGCGGCGCGGCTTAACGCTTGGACAGACCTTTTGTTGAACGGTTGGGCAGGCTGCTGGTTTGTTGAGAACGGGGCAACCATCGCTATTGGCGGAGGCCCTGGTCTGCTGTTCTGCCGGGGTAATGGTGCAGGCCGATAGCAATAACACGAGAATAAAGGGGGTCGGTAAACGAGCGACTGCGAGCTTGGCAAGAGGATGTTTCATCAATGTTGGCTACGTGTTGACTCGCTATCAATTGGCGTTTATTGGCGTTTAATAGAGCCCCTGTCTGGGGTTTATACTCGGGATTAGTGAGCGGCAAAGCGCCGGGCGCTATTGTCGCTGATGTCAAAAAAATTACAATGCCGGGAAGGTTTCCGCTGCTGGACGGGTTTATTGGGGTTTAGCCGACTCGCAGTAAAAACTACCGCGCTGTTGTGACAAGTAAGCTGGGGCAGGGTTCCCTTTATATTTTCGTGTCCCATGGGCATTTGTCGGTGGTTTGAGCTGACGTATGTAAAACCGCGTCACGGGGTTATGATTAAAGCCCGCCGCAAAATTTATCGAGAAACATCATGCTGAGAAAAACCTTAGGCCCATTCTCCCCCATTTTACTCGTGGTTTTACTACTGACTAGCGCGCCGGGTTTTGCCGGTGATCCGCGAGTTCGACAGTTGGGGGATACCCTGTCCAGTGTCAATACCGGTAGCGAGCTGGAGAGCTACACCTTTGCCACCCGCAAAGGCGAGGTGAAAAGTGCCATTCAGTGCCTGGGTGGTTACAAGTTTGCAGTGGTTTCTGCCGTGGGGCATAACGCGGCCCCCCAGCCTGCCGCGAGTATTATTCAGGTCTATGAAGACCTTAAAGGACGTGTCGTGCCCGCCCGGTGTTGAGATTGCCGGGCAAGACAAGTTGCAGCTTTTTAAGTAGAGGTCGTTAGCAGGGCTTCTAGTAGGGCTTGGCCAAACCGAGCACTTTTAGTAGGACTTGGCCAAACCGAGCACTTTCTCGGCAATAAAACACAAAATTAATTGCGGGCTAATGGGCGCCAGGCGGTGGATCATGCACTCGCGCAAATAGCGTTCAACGTGATATTCCTTGGCGTAACCCATGCCGCCGAGGGTCATGACTGCCCGCTGGCAGGCTTTAAAGGTGGCTTCGGCGGCAAAGTATTTGGCGGCGTTGGCATAGGCGCCGGCATCTTCGCCATTGTCGTAGGCCGCGGCGGCGCGAAAGACCATTAAGTTAGCAGCTTCCAGTTCAACCCAGGATTCCGCCAGAGGGTGCTGCACGCTCTGGTTTTGGCCGATGGGGCGACCGAACACCACGCGCTCACCGGCGTAAGTGACCGCACGCTTCAGCGCGGCGCGACCGAGACCGACCAGGCCAGAGGCAATGAGTACACGCTCGGGATTCAGCCCGTGTAGCAAGTAGCGAAAGCCCTTGCCCTCTTCGCCGATGCGATCTTCCACCGGGATTTTCAGGCCGTCAATAAACAGCTGGTTGGAGTCGACACACTTGCGGCCCATTTTTTCAATGCGGCGAATTTCGCAAGTCGTGCGGTCGAGATCGGTATAAAACAGGGTTAGGCCGTCGATAGGCCGTTTGGTTTCTGACTCGGGCTTGGTGCGGGCGATAAGCATAATTTTATTCGACACTTGCGCCGTCGAGGTCCAGACCTTTTGGCCGTGCACCACGTAGTGATCACCCTTCAAAATGGCTTCGGTTTTCAGTCGCGTGGTGTCGAGACCGGTATTGGGTTCGGTGACGCCGAAGCAGGGAATATCATCGCGGCGCATCACTGGCGGCAACATGCGCTGCTTTTGCTCTTCCGTGCCGAACACGGCAATGGGGTTGACGCCAAACAGGGGGATGGCCACCGAGGAGACACCGCCGTTAGCGGCTCCCGATTCGGCGATGGTCTGTACCATGACCGCCGCTTCACTAATCCCTAAGCCACTGCCGCCGACGTCTTCGGGCATACAAATACCCAGCCAGCCATCGTCGGCCAGGGCGCGGCAAAAAGCCTCCGGGAATTCTCCATCGGTATCGCGGTCGAGCCAGTACTGATCGTCAAAGGGCGTGCAGAGTTTTTCGATGCTGTCTTTGATTTGCAGTTGCTGTTCAGAGAAAGTGAAGTCCATAGCAGGCCCCATTGTATGAGTATTTTTTGGGCGCAATTTTTGGCCCGTTTAATGAAGATTATAGGTCTTGTGAGCGGGTGATTGAGTGTGACTCAGTAAAAATAATTTTGCTCTTAGGTCGAAGATGTTTAGCGGCTTGTTAAGCCATATCGCCAAGTAGGGCCTGCACGATGCTTAAAGCAGCGAGTGGCGCCGTTTCTGTGCGCAGTACTCGGGGGCCAAGGCCGACAGAAATAACGCCCTTTTGTTGAGCGAGTTCGACCTCCCCATCGCTAAAGCCACCCTCGGGGCCAGATAGCAAAACGAGTGTCTTTGCCGAGGCGCTCCGGCTGAGCAATGTACTACTCAGGCTTTGTTCGGCTCTGGGGTCGAGTATCAGACTTATGTTGGCATTGCCTGGTGTGGCGACTGAGGAAAGAAATTCACTCAGCGGCTGTGGTGGTTTTATAGTGGGCACATCGTTGCGCTGGCTTTGCTCGCAGGCGCTAATGGCGATTTGCTGCCAGTGGCCGCGCTTTTTCAGGGCGCGCTCACCCTTGAGCTTCACTTCACAGCGCTCGGTAAACAGAGGGATGATTTCATTGACGCCGAGCTCGACGGCCTTTTGTATCACCCAGTCCATGCGCTCGCCCCGCGACAGGCCGATGGCAAGCGTAATTTGTACAGGGCTGGGTGCAACGCCGACGCTGTGGCTACCGACGGTAATACAGGCTTGCTTATTGGTCGCCGATTGCAGTGTCGCTCTGTATTCGCCGCCCCTACCGTTAAAGACAGTCAGCGCGTCATTGGTGCGCAGGCGCAGTACAGAAACGAGGTAGTGGGCGGCGGCTTTTTCCAGTGCCAGCTCGGCCCCGCTTTGCAGGGCTTGGTCGAGATAGACTCTTGGCACGCGCATGGGCTTAGCTTGGGTCGGCGCTGACACCAAGGCGAGAGAGAATGTTGACGCTGGGTTCGGCCTGATTCATGGTGTAAAAATGCAGGCCCGGTACGCCACCTTCTAGCAGGCGTTCGCAAAGCTGAGTGACCACATCGGTACCAAAGGCAATAATGCTGGCCTGGTCATTACCGTATTGCTCAAGCTTTTTAGCCATCCAGCGGGGGATTTCGGCACCACAGCCGGCAGAGAAGCGGGCCAGGTTGGTGAAGTTGGTGATCGGCATAATGCCGGGCACGATGGGCTTGTCGATACCGGCTTTAGCCGCTTGCTCGAGGAAGTACCAGTAGGCATCGATATTAAAAAAGTACTGGGTGATGGCGCCGTCTGCCCCGGCCTTGAATTTTTCACCGAGCCAGTAAATATCATCCTTATAGCTCTTCGCGTCGGGATGAATTTCGGGATAAGCCGCCACCTGTAAATTAAATTGCTCGCCGAAGTGCTCGCGTATAAAGGCAACCAGTTCATTGGCATGGATGGGCTTGCGCGTGCTTTCGGGGTCGCTGGGCAAGTCGCCGCGCAGGGCGAGCAGGCGCGAGACACCGGCCTGACTGTAGGTTTCAAGCAGGGTCTTAATGGCTTTGGCGTCATCGTCGCCAAAGGCAAATGACAGGTGGGGCATAACATCGAGACCGGCGGCACGGGTTTCGAGCACGATATCTCGGGTGTTGTCGCGGGTTGAGCCACCGGCGCCATAGGTCACCGAGAAGTATTCCGGCGCCAGTTGAGCCAGCGTTTCACGGGTGCGAGCCAGCTTCTCAGCCCCGGGCTGAGTTTTTGGCGGGAAGAACTCAAAACTTAATAACCAGTCTTTAGCCATGCCAGGTATTACTTCTCTTCAATGTGTTTCGTTGTCAGTATTTAGCGCGGGACAAAAATGCCGCGCTCCGTAGCGCTGCAAACAGTGCTGCGGGGCGCGACGATATAGCAATGGCGGCTTAATAGCGATAGGTGTCGGCCTTATACGGCCCGTCTACCTCGACGTTAATGTAGTCGGCCTGGGTTTGCGTCAACTGGGTGAGCACGCCCGAAAAGCCTTTCACCATGTGCGCGGCGACCTCTTCGTCGAGGTGCTTGGGCAGCACTTCAACACGTAGCGCCTGTTCCTGGGCCTGTTTATTCATATCGGCATACTTCTGCGCGTAGAGATGAATTTGTGCCAACACCTGATTGGCAAAAGAGCCATCCATAATGCGACTGGGGTGACCTGTGGCGTTGCCGAGATTGACTAACCGGCCTTCGGACAGCAGCAGAATGTGGTCGTTGTTGGCGGCTTCAATGGTTTTGGCGCGATAGACCTTGTGCACCTGGGGTTTGATTTCTTGCCAGAACCAGTTGTCACGGGTGTAGGCGGTATCGATTTCATTGTCGAAGTGGCCGATATTGGACACGACACAGCCGCTCTTCAGGGCTGTGAGCATCTGGGCATCGCAGACATTAACGTTACCGGTGGTGGTGACAATCAGGTCAATAGTGCTGAGCAGCGCGGTATTAATGCCCTCAGCGGTACCCGTGTTAATGCCGTCAATGTAGGGTGAAACCACTTCAAAGCCATCCATGCAGGCTTGCATGGCGCAAATGGGGTCAATCTCTGAAACTTTAACGATCATGCCTTCCTGGCACAGGGATTGGGCTGAGCCCTTGCCCACATCGCCGTAGCCGATAATCAGGGCTTTTTTACCCGCCAGCAGGTGGTCGGTGGCCCGTTTGATGGCATCGTTGAGGCTGTGGCGGCAACCGTATTTATTGTCGTTCTTCGATTTGGTGACGGAGTCGTTGACGTTAATGGCCGGTATTTTAAGCTGCCCGGCTTCGAGCATTTCGTAGAGGCGGTGGACGCCGGTAGTGGTTTCCTCGGTCACGCCATGTACGTTGTCGAGTATCTGTGGGTACTTATCGTGGAGGATCTGGGTCAGGTCGCCGCCGTCATCGAGAATCATGTTGGCCGCCCAGGGCTGGCCGTCTTTTAGTATGGTTTGCTCAATGCACCATTCGTACTCTTCTTCGGTTTCGCCCTTCCAGGCATAAACGGCGACACCGCTGGCGGCAATGGCCGCTGCAGCGTGATCTTGCGTTGAAAAGATATTGCACGAGGACCAGCGCACTTCGGCACCGAGGGATTCGAGGGTTTCAATCAGCACGGCCGTTTGAATGGTCATGTGAATGCAGCCGAGAATTTTGGCATCGGCTAGTGGTTGTTCGTGGTGATATTTTTCACGAATCGCCATCAGTGCTGGCATTTCCGTTTCGGCAATTTCAATTTCCTTACGGCCCCAGTCACTGAGACTGATGTCGGCGACTTTGTAATCGGGTGCTAATGCGTCTACCTTGGCAAAATTACTCACTATCTATTCCTCTTATTCGGTCGCTAGCGTGCGCCGAGGTGGCGCAGCCTATGGTTTTACTGTTTGGTTTTAAAAAGGGTGCTGCTTAAATTTCTGCTCGCAAGGCATCGGCTTTATCGGTTTTTTCCCAGGTGAAGTCTTCCTCTTCCCGCCCAAAGTGGCCGTAGGCCGCCGTTTGGCGATAGATGGGGCGCTTCAATTGCAGCATCTCGATCAGGCCGGCAGGGCGCAGGTCGAAGTGCTTTGTTACCAGCTCGGAGATACGCTGATCGGACATTACGCCGGTGCCGTAGGTGTTGACGGCAATGGAGGTGGGTTCGGCAACGCCGATGGCATAGGACACCTGAATTTCGCAACGCTCGGCAAGACCAGAGGCGACGATGTTTTTCGCCACATAGCGGCCGGCGTAGGCGGCAGAGCGGTCAACTTTTGAAGGGTCTTTACCCGAGAAGGCACCGCCGCCGTGGTGGGCCATACCACCGTAGGTGTCGACAATAATTTTGCGCCCGGTGAGGCCGCAATCGCCCATCGGGCCGCCAATAATGAACTGGCCGGTGGGGTTGATGTGGTAGCGGGTATCGGCGTGCAGCCATTCGGCGGGCAGGATGGGTTTGATGACATCTTCCATCACTGCTTCTTGCAGATCGGCGAGGGAAATGTCGGGGCTGTGCTGCGTGGACAGGACAACCGCATCAATCGCTACGGGCAGGCCGTTTTCATAGCGCAGCGTAATTTGGCTTTTCGCGTCGGGACGCAACCAGGGCAGTATTTTGTGCTTGCGCAAATAGGCCTGACGTTCGACGAGTCGGTGAGCGTAGAAAATGGGGGCCGGCATCAGCACTTCCGTTTCATTGGTGGCATAGCCAAACATCAAACCCTGGTCGCCCGCGCCGAGGTCTTTGTCGTTGGCTTCATCGACACCAACGGCGATATCAACAGACTGTTTGCCAATGGCGTTGAATACCGCACAGGTGGCGCCGTCAAAGCCGACGTCAGAGCTGTCGTAACCGATGTCGAGGATGACGTTGCGCACGATGTCTTCAAGGTCGACATAGGTATTGGTGCGTACTTCACCGGCGATCACCGCGACACCCGTTTTGACCAAAGTCTCCACCGCAACGCGGGCGTTGGGGTCGTCGGCAATAATGGCGTCGAGAATGGCGTCCGATATCTGATCGGCCATTTTATCGGGGTGACCCTCGGATACGGATTCGGAGGTGAAGATACTGTATTGACTCATCGAGTTGTCCTTTTCGTTGCCTGTCTGGTTGGTATCGGTCTACTAGTGTAGACGCTTATTTATGAAATTTTCGCAGCTGCACTTTAAAGCCGTTGCGTTGTGCCATGTAGACGCTTTCACCGGCTTTAAAGCCAATTTCCTGAGCCCAAATGCCCAGCTCTTCGGGGCAGAAGCCCAGCCACAGATCACCGCAGGTGTCGCGCACCCAGTCCTGATCGTGCTGGCAGAGCTCGGTGACAATCAAGCTGCCGCCGGGTTTGAGCAACTGGTAAATATCTTTGAGCATGTCGGCGGGGGTGGCGACGTGATGCAGCACCATATTTAAGGTGGTGCAGTCGACGCTGATTTTTGCCGCCGCATCGCTGTCTGTCTCGCCGAGAATAAAGCGGATATTACTACAGAGCTCTTCGCCCACCAGGGCCTCGGCGCGCTCGAGCATGGCGGCGGCGTTGTCGAGGGCAATGACCTCTTCAAAACGTGGCGCCAATGCGGCCAATAGCTCGCCTTCGCCGGGGCCTATTTCGAGCACAGACGTCGCCCCTTTTTGGCGTTCCGGCTCGAGTAGCTCCAGTACCGCATCACCATAGAGAGAGTAACTGGCGATCAAATCTTGCTGCTGCCTGAAGCCCTCGGCATTGAGCCCGAAAAAGGTTTTGGAGGTGGCGGCTCGGTGCTCGTGAATGCGCGCGACTTCTGTCAGCACGTTGCTGGGCAGGTCGCAGGTATCGAGTTGGGCGAAAACCTGCTCGCGCAGTAGGGCCAGTTCGCTACCGTCGTTGATATTGCGGCGATAGAAAATGTGGGTGCCTTCCTTGCGGGTCACCACCAGCCCGGCTTTGGCTAGCACTTTTAGGTGGTGGCTCATGGCGGGCTGGCGAATGCCAAACATCTGCGCCAGTTCGAGCACACCAAAGGCATCACGCTGCAGTACGCGCAAAATTTGCAGGCGCAGCTCATCGCCGGCGGCTTTGCACAGGGCGCTGAGGCAGGGAATACCTGCCTGGCTTGGGTCGTTGTTACTGGTGAGAGCGGTCATGGAGCGGGACTGTACTACAGCAATAATGCAATATCAAAAATAATTGATGCTTGTGTTGGCGGCTTTGAAAAGACGGCTCTGGGTTGAGGTGGTCATTAAAAGGATAGAAATTGCCATAAATCGACAGGAGTTCTTTACTGCCCGCCGCTGGTGCGGGAAAATGGCGCCCCTTTTTTTCTTCTTTTGGAGTATCGCTTCGATGCAATCCCGCCGTGATCTTGCTAATGCTATACGCGCGCTCAGTATGGATGCCGTCCAACAGGCCAACAGTGGCCACCCTGGGGCACCCATGGGAATGGCGGATATCGCCGAAGTGCTGTGGAATGACTACCTCTGTCACAATCCGGCCAACCCTGCTTGGGCCGACCGCGATCGCTTTGTGCTGTCGAATGGGCATGGCTCAATGCTGCTGTATTCGCTGCTTCACCTCACGGGTTATGAGCTGCCTTTGCAGGATTTAAAAGACTTCCGCCAACTGCATTCAAAAACCGCAGGCCACCCTGAACTGGGCGAAGCGCCGGGCATTGAAACCACCACCGGGCCGTTGGGCCAGGGTGTCGCCAATGCTGTGGGCATGGCGCTGGCTGAGAAAATTCTCGCCGCGCAGTTTAATCAGCCCGGCCATGAGGTCGTCGATCACCACACCTACACCTTTCTCGGTGATGGCTGCCTGATGGAAGGCATCTCCCACGAGGCCTGCTCGCTGGCGGGTACTCACAAGCTGGGCAAGCTGATTGCGTTTTATGACGACAACGGTATTTCCATCGACGGTGAAGTCGAGGGCTGGTTTACCGATGACACCCCCGCACGTTTTGAAGCCTACGGCTGGCAGGTGATCCCTAAAGTTGACGGCCACGATGGCGAGGCTATAAAAGCGGCGATAGAGCTGGCCCGCAGTGAAAATGGCAAGCCGACCTTAATTTGCTGTCAAACGGTGATTGGTTTTGGCTCGCCCGCCAAACAAGGCACCTCGGGTTGTCACGGTGCACCGCTGGGTGCTGAAGAAATTGCCGCCACAAAAGCCGCGCTTGGCTGGAAACACGGCCCCTTTGTCATCCCTGACGCGACTTACGAAGGTTGGTCTGCCGCTGATAAAGGCCGCAAGGCCGAAGCCGAGTGGCAGCAGCGTTTTGATGCTTACGCTCAGGCTCACCCCGAGTTAGCCGCTGAATTGCAGCGCCGGGTCAATGGCGACTTACCGGCAGACTTCTCTGCACAGGCTCAGGCCTATGTCGATGAATGTCAGGCCAAGGGCGAGTCACCGGCCACCCGCAAAGCCTCGCAAAACTGTCTCGACGCCTTTGGGCCACTGCTGCCCGAGCTGCTGGGTGGTTCGGCTGATCTGGCCGGTTCCAACAACACCATGTGGAAGGGCTGTAAAGATGTCACCGCCGATGATGCCTCCGGTACCTACCTTTACTACGGCGTGCGCGAATTTGGCATGGCGGCAATGATGAACGGCATCGCCCTGCACGGCGGTTTTATCAACTATGGCGCAACCTTTTTGGTGTTTATGGAGTACTGCCGCAACGCCGTGCGCATGGCGGCATTAATGAAGCAGCAAAGCATTTTTGTCTTCACCCACGACTCCATTGGTCTCGGCGAAGATGGCCCCACTCACCAGCCGGTTGAGCAGTTAACCAGTCTGCGCACCACGCCAAATATGAATACCTGGCGGCCCTGTGACACCGTTGAATCGGCGGTCTGCTGGAAGACGGCTATTGAGCGCAAAGATGGCCCCTCGGCATTGATCTTCACCCGTCAGGGCTTGCCCCACCAAGCGCGTACAGTCGAACAAGTGGCGGCTATATCGAAGGGCGCTTACACCCTGGTCGATTGTGACGGCGAACCCGATTTGATTTTGCTGGCCACCGGCTCAGAAGTGCAGTTGATTGTTGAAGCCGCGCAAATTCTCAGCCAACAGGGCAGTAAAGTCCGCGTTGTATCGATGCCCTGCACCGAGATCTTCGATACCCAAGATGCGGCTTATCGTGAGTCGGTCTTGCCTTCAAGCGTGCGCAAGCGCATCGCCGTTGAAGCGCTACACCAGGACTTCTGGACTAAATACACCGGCCTTGATGGCGAAGTGATTGGCATGAGTACCTTTGGTGCCTCGGCCCCCGGCCCCGAGTTGATGGAATACTTTGGTTTCACAGTCGATAACGTGGTTGCTAAAGCTACGGCGCTGCTTGCATAAATGACCCTACGTTTAGCCATTAATGGCTTCGGCCGCGTGGGCCGCTGTGTGCTGCGCGCATTGCATGAGCGGCACGAGCAGTTAGGGGGGCGTTTACAGGTCGTCGCCATTAATGAGCTGGCCGACCTCGATACCATTGCCTACCTGACGCGTTATGACTCCACCCACGGCCGTTTTCCGGGGCGTGTTGAACTGAGGAATGATGGCCCCGATTGCCTGTTGATTGATGGCCGCGAAATCCATGTCAGCCATCAGCAATCGTTGGCCGAGTTACCCTGGGCCGAACACGCTATTGATTTGGTGCTCGAGTGTACGGGTACATTTGCCCAGCGTAGTATCGCCCAACAGCATATTACGGCCGGTGCTAGTGCCGTGCTGTTTTCACAGCCCGCTGAAGCCGACATTGATGCCACCGTGGTTTACGGCATTAATCATCAGCAATTAAGTGGCGAGCATAGAATTATTTCAGCGGCATCTTGCACCACCAATTGTGTGGTGCCGGCGATTAAAGCGCTGCACGATGCTCTGGGTGTCGAGGCGGGGGTGATTACCACCATTCACTCGGCGATGAATGACCAGCCGGTGCTCGACTCCTATCACCACACCGATCTGCGTAAAACGCGGGCGGCGTTTCAGTCGATTATTCCGGTGGAAACGGGCTTGGCGAAGGGCATCGACCGCATCCTGCCCGAGCTCAGCGGCCGCTTTGAAGCACAGGCCATGCGCGTACCAACGCAGAATGTATCGGCCATCGACTTGTCGGTGCAGGTAGGCAGAGACACCTGCAGCGAAGAGGTTAACGCTATTCTTCGCACCGCCAGTGAGGGGCCGCTGAGCAATATATTGGGTTTTACCGAGGAGCCTCTGGCCTCCTGTGATTTTAATCACGATGCCCATTCAGGCATTGTCGATGCCAGCCAAACCCGCGTCGGTGGGCAGCGCCTGGTCAAGGTGCTGCTATGGTTTGATAATGAATGGGGCTATGCCAATCGTATGCTCGACCTTGTTAAATATTGGAAAGGTTGAATATCGGAAGAGCTGACTACTGGCAGGGTGGTCAGCGTCAATAGCACATGAGTAACTGTAGGGAGTAAGGACAGCGTAATGACTATCAAGTTAATGACAGACCTCGATCTCGCCAACCAGCGCGTGTTAATACGGGAAGACTTGAACGTACCGATTAAAGACGGCGTGGTGAGCTCTGATGCGCGTATTCGTGCGGCGCTGCCGACCATTCGCGGCGCAATGGCAGCGGGGGCAAAAGTATTGTTGATGTCCCACCTCGGCCGCCCCGTTGAAGGTGAAGCCGAAAGTACTTTTTCGCTACAACCGGTTGCCGCTCATTTAGGCGAACTGCTTGGCTGCGATGTGCCGTTGATTAACGACTGGCGCAATGGTGTCGATATTGCCAGTGGCAGCGTCGCCCTGCTCGAAAACGTACGTTTTAATCCGGGCGAGAAAAAGAATGACGAGGCGCTGGCAAAAGCCTACGCCAGCCTCTGCGATATTTTTGTGATGGATGCTTTTGGCACGGCCCACCGTGCGCAGGCCTCGACCCACGGTGTTGCGCGTTTTGCTAAAACGGCCTGTGCTGGCCCATTATTAGCGGGCGAGCTGGATGCGCTGGCGAAAGCCCTCGCGGCACCAAAGCGGCCGGTGGTGGCTATCGTTGGCGGTGCAAAAGTGTCGACCAAAATTGAAGTGCTCGAAGCGCTGTCGGACAAGGTTGACCAGTTGATCGTCGGTGGCGGTATCGCCAACACCTTTTTGGCGGCGGCGGGCAAGCCGGTAGGCAAGTCGCTGTGTGAGCATGAATTAACAGATGTTGCTGTTGGCTTAATGGCCAAGTGCGATATTCCCTTGCCGACCGATGTGGTGGTTGGCAATGAGTTTTCGGAGCAGGCCGAGGCCACGCTAAAATCGGCGGATTCGGTGACTGACGGCGATATGATCTTTGATATCGGCCCCGAAACATCGGCCAGGCTTGCCGCCATTCTGCAAGATGCCGGTACTATTATCTGGAACGGCCCGGTTGGCGTTTTTGAATTCGACCAATTTGGCGCGGGTACTGAGTCGATTGCGCGAGCGATCGCCGCCAATAAAGGTTTTTCCATCGCCGGCGGCGGAGACACCTTGGCAGCGGTGGATAAATACGCCATTGCCGATGATGTGTCTTATATCTCTACCGGCGGCGGTGCCTTCCTCGAATATGTCGAGGGCAAAACTCTGCCCGCAGTGGCAATTTTAGAAGAACGTGGTGACGATTAACACAGCCTAAAACAGGCCGCTTTAGGCTTAACTATTAACGAAAAAGAAGGAAGCAGTTATGGCTCTAATTAGCATGCGTCAAATGTTGGATCACGCCGCCGAGAATCAGTACGGCGTACCGGCGTTTAACGTCAACAACCTCGAGCAAATGCGTGCCATTATGGAAGCCGCTGACCAAACTAATTCGCCGGTGATTGTGCAGGCCTCTGCTGGTGCGCGAAAATATGCCGGTGCCCCCTTTTTGCGCCACCTGATTCTCGCCGCTATTGAAGAATTCCCCCATATTCCTGTGGTCATGCATCAGGATCACGGTACCAGCCCGGCGATTTGCCAGCGTTCGATACAGCTGGGTTTTTCATCGGTGATGATGGACGGCTCTCTTGAAGAGGACGGTAAAACCCCTGCGAGTTACGAATACAATGTCGATGTTACCCGCCGCGTGGTCGAAATGGCCCATGCCGGCGGTGTTTCCGTTGAGGGTGAGCTGGGTTGCCTGGGTTCGTTGGAAACCGGCCAGGCAGGCGAGGAAGACGGCGTCGGTGCTGAAGGCACGCTAAGTCACGAGCAAATGCTCACCGACCCCGATGAAGCGGCTGACTTTGTTGCCAAAACCGATGTTGATGCTTTGGCCATTGCCATTGGCACCTCACACGGCGCCTACAAGTTTACCCGCCCGCCAACGGGAGATGTGCTGGCCATTGAGCGTATCAAAGACATTCATGCGCGCATTCCCAATACCCACCTGGTGATGCACGGCTCATCGGCTGTGCCCCAGGACTGGCTGGCGATTATCAATGAGTTCGGTGGTGACATCCCCGAGACTTATGGTGTGCCGGTTGAAGAGGTGATGGAAGGTATTAAGCACGGTGTGCGCAAAGTGAATATTGATACCGATTTACGCCTCGCCTCAACCGGCGCTATTCGCCGCCATATGGCGCAGAACCCGGCAGACTTTGACCCGCGCAAATATCTCGCGGCAGCGACGACAGCGATGAAGGACATTTGTGTTGCCCGCTACGAATCCTTCGGCGCTGCGGGAAATGCCGATAAAATTAAGGCGCTCAGTTTGGATGCGATCTCACTCAGTTATGCGGCGGGAGAGCTGACTCAGAAGGTTAGCTAGTGGTTTCAAATCGCCTCAACTAAAATTAGGATGCCTCTCTCACAAGGGGCGTTCGACACCTCAAATACTTGGCCGTAGATTTTTTGAATTGTACAAGTGCGTCACCTGACGTGTTTTTTACGTCGAATGACGTAGACTTAACTGTTAGGCAAAAGCAGCGAGGGTAACCAAGTATGAAAAAAACGACTATTTTATTAATATCGGCTTTTCTTTTTGGATGTACTGGTGGCCAGGGCGGAATGTTTGGGCCTGGGAAGTTTGAGGTTACAAAAGCAGATGCCCGATTTAGTAAAAGTAAAAATCAAATATTTACAAGTACAAACAACCGAATATCATCAAAATCAATAGCTGGTGGAATTCACATCGATGGAACAGGTGTATTTGTTAATCCCGTATTAACTAAAAGTGAAAAATCAGACGAAATTTTATTGCTTGGGTTCAGCATAGAAAATATGACGAGCCATGATACAACGTACGGGTCACCAAATACCCTCGGAGCAATTCAGAGCATAGTTTTTCTTATAAATGATAGCGACCCCATAGTTCTAAAAGTTCGCTCAGGATCAGCCGATTGGTCGGATGTTATATCTTACAATTCAGTAACGCGCTCGGCATCTTCCAGTATTATAGAGTCTGGCATAGCTTATTTGAGTATGGGAAGCTATAAAAAAATACTTTCAGCTCAAGAATTGGCAGTTAAAATACAAGGTTCAAAGCGTTCTGTCGTCTATGAGAACAAGGATATATCAAAGTCATTTATTTCAAATCTTCGTCATTTTTACGAATTGTACGCTCTCGAGAAATAGCCTAACGGAATAACGGGGTCGCGGAATAACGGGGTCGGGTCTTGCAATGCCATATTCTGGAAAAGGATCCGGAGCCTTGATGCAACTATAAAACGTCCCCAGCCTGCGCTTAAAAATATCGCGTGGCTAACATGCGATCATGCAAAACTCGCATAACTTCACCGCCGTAGTCGGTTTCACGATAATAAATGACATGGCGAATAACCGGGTATTTTCGGTACCCAGCGCGGATATTTTCGCAAGCCATCCCTGCCTTCGGACTTTCGGCCAAAAACCCGAAGGCTTCGGTTAAATCATCGATATATCGCTCTGCTTGTTGTACTCCCTACTGCTTCAATGAGTACAGCCAAGTTGCCTCCATGTCGACGGTGGCCTTTGGTGTTAGCCGGTATTCAGCCATCTGTTTTACGGTGTTTTAGTAACATTTCTTGTTTAAATAAATCACCGTTGAAAGGTTGGGGTTCTCCGCTTTGTTCGCCTTCGATGAGTGCGGCGCGGATAGCGTCTATATCCGCCTGGCTGGTTTGGTGATCGTCTTACGTTTTGTGCTCATGGGGACCGCCTTATATCGCTACATGAAATAATCATACTATTAACGCTGGATGGCTTAAATTTTTATTAAACTAGAGTTAGCTAGGGAGCCTCTGATCAAGCCATGAACTCGCATTCTACGATTAAAAGCGCTCATCTTCTTCGTTGTAACCCTTCGTAATAGCTAGCTATTACGTTCGGCTTCCGCCTCGAATCTAAACACGTTTAACCGCAGCCTGCTTCGCCCAGACTTAATCAGAGGCTCCCTGTGTAGGCGGCTTGCCAAAAGACAGGTGTAAATTTTTTCTTACCTCGGCTTGTTAAACGTATGAAAATCAGCCGATAGCGTATTTTATGATGACATCGCCGCACGAATTGATTGTATTACCGCTGCCGTCTCGGGCCGTACACCGCGCCAGAGCGTAAAGGCTTCTGCAGCCTGCTCCACTAACATCCCCAGGCCATCAGCCGTTTGCTGCGCGCCATGCTCGTTCATCCAGCGCATAAAGGGTGTGGGCTCGGCGGCATACATCATGTCGTAGCCCTGTGTTTTTGCCGTCAGTACGCTGTTGGGTAGTGGCGCAATTTCGCCCGCCAGGCTGGCGCTGGTGCCGTTGATGATGAGATCGAAATGGCCGCTTTCTGCTAGTTCATCAAAACCACAGCCCTTAATATTGCCGAGGTCTGCAAACTCGCGGGCCAGCTTTTGCGCCTTGCTGACGGTGCGGTTAGCGATGACGATGAGGGCGGGGTGTTGTTGTAACAGGGGCTCTAATACACCCATGACAGCGCCGCCGGCCCCGACAAGTAGCACTTTCTTGCCTTCAATTGCCCAGCCGAGATTGCTGGCGATATCACGCACCAGGCCAACACCGTCGGTGTTATCGCCGAGTATCTTGCCGTCATCTTGATGAATGAGTGTGTTCACTGCGCCGGCGCGACGGGCGCGTTCGCTGAGTTCGTCGGCGAAGGTAAAAGCATCCTGTTTAAACGGCACGGTGACATTTAGGCCTTTGCCCCCGCTTTTAAAGAAACGGCTGGCGGCAGATTGAAACTGGTCGGTCTCAACAAGGGTGCTGACATAGTTGATGTCCTGCCCCGTTTGCTCGGCAAAAGCACGGTGAATTTGCGGTGAGCGGCTGTGCTTAATGGGGTTGCCAAAAACGGCGTACTGGTCTGTCATCATCAAAAAGCCGCTTAGCTGTTAACCCAGTCACGGGGTGGGAGGAAGGTCTCGTAGAGTTCGGCTTCTTCACTGCCGGGTTCGGGGTGCCAGTCGTATTGCCAGCTGACCTGGGGGGGCAGTGACATTAAAATGGATTCGGTACGGCCACCCGATTGCAGGCCAAAGAGCGTGCCCCGGTCGAACACCAGATTGAATTCAACATAGCGGCCACGGCGATAAAGCTGAAAGTTCTTTTGTTTCTCCGTATAGGGCCGACCGGCGTGTTTTTTGACGATGGGTGCATAGGCCTCGGTATAGCTGTCGCCGATAGCGCGCATCAGGGCGAAGCTGTCATCAAAGCCGAGTTCGCTAAAGTCATCGAAAAACAGGCCGCCGACACCGCGAGCTTCGTCGCGGTGCTTGAGGTGGAAATAGCTGTCGCACCACTCTTTAAAGCGGGGGTAAATGTCTTTGCCAAAAGGGTCGCAGGCGGCTTTGGCGGTGGTGTGCCACTGTTTACAGTCGGCTGCATCGCCGTAATAGGGGGTGAGGTCGTAACCGCCGCCGAACCACCAAACGGGTTCCTCGCCCTCTTGCTCAGCAATAAAAAAGCGCACGTTGGCGTGAGATGTCGGCACCAGCGGGTTGAGGGGGTGAATCACCAAGGATACGCCCATGGCTTCAAAGGAGCGCCCGGCAAGTTCGGGCCGAGCGGCCGTAGCCGAGGGAGGTAATTGCGTGCCGTAGACGTGGGAGAAATTAACCCCGCCCTTCTCAAACACCGAGCCATTTTCGATAACGCGAGTGCGACCGCCGCCACCACCCTCCCTGTCCCAGGCGTCTTCACGAAATTTGGCGGTGGGTTCAAGCTCCTGCAGTTGCTGACAAATGCGGTCTTGTAAATCGAGCAGGTATTCTTTAACGGCGCTGCTGTCGACCATGGTGTATTCCTCGTAATGTGCTAGCTGTGGCCTAGCTGGCGGCGCGAATGACTTCGCCCGTCACCAGATTGCGGATTTCGCTCGGCGTGGCGGCGTTGCCGATACTGCCGGGAGCGTAAGCATCAAGGGTATTGCCGAAATACGCTTTGACCTTCATCAATGATTTTGCCGGTGGCAGGCCCTGGGGGTTGGCCGATGTTGATACCAGTGGGCCGCCAAAAGCGCGACTCAGTGCGCCAGCCACAGGGTGAGCAGTGACGCGCAGTGCGAGTGTGTCCCGGCCACCACTGATCCAGGGGGAGGCATGGTGATTATTGGGGATTAACCAGGTGATTGCCCCAGGCCAACTGTTTTGCAGTTGCTTGATAAGAGAGGGGCTTAAAGCGCGCAAATAAGGCGCAAACATAGCGATATCGGCGGCGATTAAAATCAGGCCTTTTCGGGGATCGCGTCTTTTCAGAGCGAGCAGGTTTTGTACGGCGCCAGAGTTTTCGGGGTCGCAGCCCAGACCCCATACCGCTTCTGTGGGATAGGCGACGATACCGCCTTGGTGCAGGCTGGCTGCGGCCCGGCGAATACCCGGTCGCAGCGCAAGATCCGTCATTGCCTAAGCCTTAGCTCGGGCCTGCAGTTTATCCTGTAAGGCCTGGTCTTTTTCGATAACAGCCTGAGCATTAGCGGCGCGTTCGTCGAGCAGGCGTTGATGCAGTGCCGGGTCGGCACCGGCGATAATTTGCGCGGCTAGATAGGCGGCGTTTTTAGCACCGGCCTTGCCAATGGCGACGGTGGCAACGGGAATGCCGCCGGGCATTTGCACGGTCGAGAGCAGGGCGTCGAGACCTTCAAGAGAGCCATTAATAGGCACGCCAATAACGGGTCGCAAAGTCAGTGCAGCGACAGCGCCAGCCAGGTGAGCGGCCATGCCTGCAGCGCAGATAAAGGCGGCGCAACCGCGCTCATCGGCAGAGGTCACGTAGTCGTGAGTGGCCGCAGGTGTGCGATGGGCGGAGGTGACTTTCGCTTCGAAAGGCACGCCGAGTTTATTGAGCACATCAAAACTGGCTTCCATAATGGGAAGGTCGGAGTCGGAGCCCATTAGAATGGCGACAAAAGGTTTACTCATGGTGGCGGAGCCTCGCTCGCTGTGAAAAAACGCAAAGGCTACCCGAAGACGATGCTGAGGGCAATCATGGAGAGTGGCTATCTCAGCCGGTTATACATTCCGGCTCGCTGTTCAACCCAACCCTCTAGCTCGAGTTGTACTAATAGCCCGCTGAGTACGGCGGGAGCGAGCTGGGTGCGTGTCATCAGGGTGTCCAGGTCGGTGGGATCAAAGCCGAGTTGGTCGAGTACACGGCTTGCGGTGTCATCAAGGGCGCTTGTGCTATTTGAAACCGCTATCTGCTTCGTCCCCTCCGCTTTGTAAGCCAGCATGCCGCCGAGTTCGTTAATGATGTCATCCCCCGTTTCAACCAGTGCTGCGCCCTGTCGAATTAGCTGATGACAACCTTTGGCGTTGGGATTGTGGATGGAACCGGGTATGGTAAAAACTTCACGCCCCTGCTCCATGGCCAGGCGGGCGGTAATCAGTGAGCCACTTTTCAGTGCCGCTTCGACAACCAGTACACCAAGGCTGAGACCGCTAATAATACGATTGCGCTGGGGGAAGTTGCCAGCGCGGGCGGGTGTGCCGGGAGGGAATTCGGAAATAATAGCCCCGCCTTTGGCAATAATGTCTGCGTACAGGGCTTGATGGCGGCGAGGATAAACAACGTCGACACCGGTGCCGAGTACGGCAATGGTGTTGCCTGTTTCCAGCGCGCCCTGATGGGCGGCACCGTCAATACCCAGGGCCAGGCCGCTGGTAATCGTAAAGCCGCTACCCGCGAGATGACGAGCAAATGCGCGAGCATTTTGTTGTCCGGCAACAGAGTGATTTCGGCTGCCAACGATGGCGATTTGCGGCAAGTTTAGAGCGCTGATGTTGCCTTTGACAAAGAGCAGGGCGGGAGGTGTGTCGATTTCACGCAGCAGGGCAGGGTAGTCGGGTGAAGATATCAGAACGATGTCGATACCGCCGCTTAAACAGGTGCCGAGAGTTTCCTGTGCGAGGCGATTGAAATCATCGGGTCTGGCTCGAAAGGCGTTTAGCCCTTTACGATAGGCGGGTGCGACTGTATTTGTCGGGGCCTGCAGCGCTTTGGTAAAGGAGCCAAATTGTTGATGGAGTTTGCTAAGGGCAACGGAGCCGATGCCGGGGAGCGTTTGTAGTATCAGGGCGCATTCGCGCTCAGTGATCATAGGTCCCATCCTTGGGCGCGTGGTAAGCGATATTAACTTGAGCGAAAGGCCTTCGAATTAATCTGGCCTTTCGCCCAAATGTCTGTGTTCAAGGGTTGCGAGCGATGTCTTTAATTGAAATGGGTAGCTCGGCGGAGAGGATGAGGGCGAAGCTCATTTTTTCAAAGGTGCGGAACACCATCACTAATCCGGCTTTTTCGGGGGGCAGCGTGACCAAGCCTCCCTGTACGCGGTCGCTTACAACGGCACCGGCTTTGAGGATGGACAGCATATCGCCTACTTCCATGCCGTCGCGCTCGCCAAGATTAATACTGACAACATCGAGCATGCCGCCAGTACTAACGGCACCTTCAATAGACATAATTACACCCTCGGTATTTTCCGGCGGGGCGCTGGGGTAGAAGTTTGCATCGATCTTGCGTTCTTCCAGCTCTAGAAGTCTGTCGTTAATACGGATCTCTTCAATACTGCGAGTGGCGATGAGTGTGGCGATGTCGTCATCAATGGCTTTTATGTTGCCGGCGCCAATATCCTTGGCGCGGATACCCAGTACTTCATGGGTTTTCGGGTCGGTAAACGGCCCGCCATTGCGATAAACGCCATAGCTTTCGTCTGCGTCGGAGAAGTCACCGCGGGCATAGAAATCGTCATTTTTACCGGTCAGCAGGTGTTTGTTTTGGCCAGAAAGGATGTAGGGCGCGGACTCAAGAACACCGGGCTCTACAACGCGATTGCGTGACAGGAAGCTATTGATCATATCCAGGGGTAGAGTGGATATAGCCTGACGCTCAGTGACCTCGCGAATTTGTGGGCTGAGTTTGACGTTGCGGCTACGCGTCAGTACCAGGCGAGGTTTGCCATCGATGTAGATGAGGCTGATGATGTCGCCGGGGTAGATCAAGTGGGGGTTTTGAATTTGCGGGTTAACGTGCCATATTTCGGGCCACAACCAGGGCTCGGTGAGGAAGTGGGCAGAAATATCCCAGAGAGTATCGCCCTTTACGACGGTGTATTTATCGGGGATGTCGTCGTTAAATGGCGCTTCTGCCACGGCTGTCGCGACCAGCACCCAAACGCTTATTAGTGCCAGCGCTACTGTCTTTATAGGGCTCTTCATAAAGGCTCTTCCTTAGGCTGAATACCGATGGTGTATACTGCCAGCATCGGGGAGTTCAAGGTTGTAATTATTGGAACAGCCCGGATGTTAACAGTCGTTTACACTCTTTTGCTAGAATTCCATCACAAAGCTATGACTATTCGAACAATTCTTGAATTTCCAGACCCCCGCCTACGCACCACAGCTGCCCCGGTAGCCAAGGTTGATAAGCGTATTCGCCACTTACTCGACGATATGTTTGAAACCATGTACGAGGCCAAGGGCATCGGATTGGCCGCGACACAGATTGACGTGCACCAGCGCATCGTGGTGATGGATGTCTCTGAAGAGAGAGATAGCCCGCTGATCCTGATTAATCCTGAAGTTGAGTTTATTGGCGATAGCCAGCTGGAGCACGATGAGGGCTGCCTGTCAGTGCCCGGTTTTTACGAAACCGTATCGCGCCCCGACTGCATTCGCTTGCGAGCACTCAATGAGAAGGGTGAAGCCTTTGAGCTGGAACCGGACGGTCTACTCGCGGTGTGCATTCAGCACGAACTTGACCACCTCAATGGCAAATTATTTGTCGATTATCTGTCAGCATTAAAACGCCAGCGGATTCGCAAAAAGCTGGAAAAGCTGCATCGACAATCGGCTTAATATTCACCGAGAACCGCTTTACGCTGTCAGTCGCTTCATGCGGCACCTACCTTTTACTGAGAGCCTATCTTGAAGATAATTTTTGCCGGTACGCCTGATTTCGCGGCGAGTCACCTGGCCGCCTTGTTAGATCAGGGTAAACACACGGTGGTTGCTGTTTATACCCAGCCTGACCGTCCAGCCGGGCGTGGCAAAAAGCTCAAACCCGGCCCCGTAAAACAACTTGCCGAACAATA
>CAYWXW010000005.1:22851-27918 GCA_964462265.1 uncultured Porticoccaceae bacterium
CTGTCAGCATTAAAACGCCAGCGGATTCGCAAAAAGCTGGAAAAACTGCATCGACAATTGGCTTAATACTTATTGATTGCGGCCCTCCCAGAATTTTGTTCTGTTAGCCCTTGCAAGCGGCACCTGCCGCCTACTGAGATTCTACCTTGAAGATTATTTTTGCCGGTACGCCCGATTTTGCTGCCAGTCATTTGGCCGCTTTACTCAAACAGGGTATGCACACAGTGGTGGCCGTTTATACCCAACCTGACCGTCCAGCCGGGCGTGGCAAAAAGCTCAAACCCGGCCCCGTGAAACAACTTGCCGAACAACACGGCCTGCCCGTCATGCAGCCGGTTTCTTTGAAAAATTCTGAAGATCAACAGCAACTACAAGCCTTTGAGGCTGATCTGATGGTGGTCGTTGCCTACGGTTTGCTATTGCCCCAGGTGGTGCTCGATACACCGCGCCTGGGCTGCATTAATGTGCATGCCTCTTTACTGCCACGCTGGCGGGGCGCGGCACCCATACATCGGGCTCTGGAAGCGGGGGATGACAAAACCGGTGTCACGATCATGCAGATGGAAGCGGGGCTTGATACCGGGCCAATGCTGCTCAAGGCTGAGTGCGCTATTGATGGCGACGACAGTGGCGGCAGTTTGCACGATAAGCTGGCGGACATCGGCTGCGAGGCTTTGCTCAAAGCACTCGAGGGGCTGGCAGACAACAGTTTGGTCGCCGAAGTGCAGGATGATAGCTTGAGTAACTATGCCCCTAAAATTAGCAAAGAAGAGGCACGGCTCGACTGGTCGTGTTCCGCAACTGCGCTAGATCTTAAAATCCGTGCCTTCAATCCTTTCCCGGTCGCCTTTACCACGCTGGGTGATGAGCGGCTTAGAATCTGGGCTGCAGAGCTGGAAGCTTCGCATTCCCATCAAGTTGCTGCGGGCACCATTTTAAAGAGTGATAGCCGAGGCATTTGGGTGGCCTGCGGGCAAGGTGCACTGGTGCTGAGTGAAATACAGCTGCCGGGTAAAAAGCGCTTGCCGGTGCAAGCCGTATTGAATAGTCAGGCGCAATTATTCGCGCCAGGCGTGCAACTGGGTTTGTTACAGGATGACAGCCGTGCAAGTTAGGGTTGCCGCTGCAAAAGTACTTCTGGCCGTCACTCGCGACGGCGTATCCCTTAACCAATGTCTGCCCGAGGTGATGCCGCAGGTGGTGGAGCGAGACCGCCCACTGCTGCAAGACCTTTGCTACGGCACCCTGCGCTGGTATCCCCGTTTAAACACGTTACTCAAAGTGCTACTGGAAAAGCCCTTCCGTTCGAAAGACCAGGATATTCACGTGCTGCTTGCCTGTGCCCTTTACCAAATAATGGAGACGCGCATCCCTGACCACGCCGCCGTTAATGAAACCGTGGCGGCGGTTAAAACACTCAAAAAGCCCTGGGCAAAAGGCTTAATTAATGGCGTGTTGCGCCGTTTTATTCGCGAGCGCGATAGCCTTAATACGCAATTGGCGGACAAAGGTGTCTACCAGCACGCCCACCCCAAATGGCTATGTAAGCGTATTGAGCAAGCCTGGCCACAGCAGGCGGGCGCTATTTTTGCCGCCAATAATCATCCCGGGCCAATGACGTTGCGGGTTAATCAGCAGCGTCAGAGTCGGGCCGACTATCTCGCGACTCTGCAAGCAGCCAATATTGAAGCGAAGGCGACGGCTCTGAGTGGGGACGGTGTGCAGTTGTTGAAAGCCACGGGCGTCGATGCCATTCCCGGTTTTGCCGAGGGCCAGCTCAGTGTGCAGGACGAAGCCGCCCAGCTCGCCGCGCAACTGTTACAGCTGGAACCGGGGCAGCGAGTGCTCGATGCCTGCTGCGCCCCCGGTGGTAAAACCTGTCATATTCTTGAGCGCGAGCCCAAACTCGACGCGCTGCTGGCACTCGATATTGATGACTCGCGCTTAGAACGAGTCAGAGAGAACTTTGAGCGACTGAATGTACAGGCCAATCTGGTAGCGGCGGATGCAGCTGCCACGAATGAGTGGTGGGATGGCCAGCCGTTTGACCGTATCCTGCTCGACGCACCCTGTTCAGCTACCGGCGTCATTCGACGCCACCCGGACATCAAATTGCTGCGCAAGCCCGACGATATCGCTCGTCTTGCCGAACTGCAGGCAGAATTACTCGACGCCCTGTGGCCACTGCTTAAGTCTGGGGGTAAACTGCTCTACGCAACCTGCTCTATTTTGCCCGAGGAAAACGATGCCAGCATCGCCGGCTTTATTGCTCGCCAGAGCGATGTCGAGGTGATTGATATTGCGGCAGAGGTGGGCATGCAGACGCCGCTGGGGCGTCAACTGTTGCCAACAATTGAGGGCCACGATGGTTTTTATTATGCGCTGTTGTGTAAGAAATAAGCTGCCTAAGAGCTAAAATGAAACGAGCAAGCGACCTTAAACCATGAAAATTGTGATTGTTGGCGCCGGTCAGGTCGGTGGCACACTGGCAGAAAATCTGGCCAGTGAAGCGAATGATATTTCCCTGATCGACCCCGATGAGAAGCGCTTGCGAGAGTTGCAGGACAGGCTCGATATCCGCACCGTTCCGGGCCTGGGTTCCCACCCTGATGTTCTTGAGTCAGCCGGTATTGAAGATGCCGACATGTTGGTGGCCGTGACCAGTAGTGATGAAGTGAATATGCTGGCCTGTCAGATTGCCTTTTCGCTGTATCGTACGCCGACAAAAATTGCTCGGGTGCGTGACCGTAGTTACATCAGCAAAGCCTACCGTGAAAAATTGTTCAATGACGCCCATGTACCCGTCGATGTACTGATTACGCCGGAGCAAGTGGTGACCGACTATATCTGTAAATTGGTCGAGCACCCCGGCGCCCTGCAGGTTCTCGACTTTGCCGATGGGGCGCTGCAATTGATGGCCGTGCGCGCCCTCGCCGACGGCCCGATGATTGGTCACCAGCTGATTGAAATTCGTGAAGAAATGCCCGGTGTCGATGCTCGTGCAGCGGCTATTTACCGCCAGGATCGCTCCATGGTTCCCCAGGGCGATACGGTGATCGAAGTGGGTGATGAGGTGTTCTTCGTCGCCGCCCGCGCCGAGATTCTCAAGGTCATGAGCTTTTTGCGACGCTCGGAAAAGCCCTATCGTCGTCTGATTATTGCCGGTGGCGGCAATATTGGTTTCCGCCTGGCCAAGGCCCTGGAGGGCAGCTACAACGTCAAGCTCATTGAATACAATCTGTCGCGAGCGGAATACCTGGCCGAAGCGCTGAATAAAACCGTGGTGCTGAATGGTCAGGCGGCAGATCGAGAGCTCTTGCTCGAAGAAAATATCGATAAAACCGATGTGTTTATCGCCGTCACCAACGATGACGAAGTCAACATTATGGCCTCCTTACTCGCCAAGCGCTTGGGTGCCAGAAAGGTGATGACCCTCATTACTAACCCTGTTTATGCTGAATTAATGCAGGGCAGTGAAATTGATATTGCCGTGTCTCCACAGCAGGCGACCACCAGCTCGTTGCTGAGCCATGTGCGTCGCGGTGATACGGTCAATGTGCATTCCCTGCGCCGTGGTGTTGCCGAGGCGCTGGAGATTGTCGCCCGTGGCGACGCCAGAAGCTCGAAAGTGGTGGGCAAGGCTATCGAAGATTTGACCCTGCCCGCAGGCTCGACTATCGCCGCACTGGTACGCCGTGGCGAAGTGCTTATTACCCACCACGACACGGTGATAGAGTCGGATGACCACGTCATCGTCTTTATGATCGACAAGCGGCACACGCGGGATGTTGAAAAGCTCTTTCAAGTTGGCTTCACTTTCTTCTAGGGGCTTGAATTTACGATGCTCACATTGTTAAGCCCCGGTGCCACCTAAGTGCACTATTCAATCATTGCCCGTATTTTGGGTTTGCTGCTGATGATCTTCAGCCTCACCCTGCTGGTGCCCATTGTGGTGGCGGTGATTTACCAAGAGCAAACGGCCCAGGCCTTTTTCCTGGCCTTTGCCATTATTTTTTCCATCGGCATGTTGGTGTGGCTGCCCAATAGCCGCAGTAGTGGCGACCTGCGCACCCGCGATGGCTTTCTGGTGACCGTGCTGTTCTGGGGCATGCTGGGCCTGGGGGGGGCATTACCCCTGGTGCTGACGGAGATCTCCCTGTCTACGATCGACGCGGTGTTTGAATCGGTTTCGGGTTTGACCACCACTGGGGCCACTGTGATTAGCGGGCTCGATGAACTGCCGCGTTCCATTCTCTACTACCGCCAACAACTGCAGTGGCTCGGCGGCATCGGTATTGTCGTGATTGCAGTGGCAATTATGCCTATGCTCGGCATTGGTGGCATGCAGTTATATCGCACCGAAACACCCGGCCCGGTCAAAGACAGTAAGCTGACACCGCGTATTACCGAGACAGCGAAGGTGTTGTTTTTTATCTACGTTATTCTCACAGCGGCCTGCGCTCTGGCCTACTGGCTGGCGGGTATGGATGCCTTTGACGCGATCGGCCACAGCTTTGCAACGGTGGCCATCGGTGGTTTTTCCACCCACGATGCGAGCATGGGCTTTTTCGATAGCGCCTTAATTAACAGTGTTTGCGTGTTCTTTATGGTTTTGTCCGGGCTAAATTTTGGCCTGCATTTTATGGCCTGGCACCGCAAGAGCCTCACCTCGTATTTTGTCGATTCCGAGGCCCGCCTGTACATGGCGATGCTGATTTCAGGCATGTTCGTAGTCTGTGCTTATCTTTATTACAGTGGTACCTATGGTGGTATGGATAGTCTCAACCACGGTATTTTTCAGTTGGTGTCGCTGATGACGACCACCGGTTTTGCCACAGATAATTTCAGCGCCTGGCCCAGCTTTGTGCCCTTCTTTTTGATCTTTCTGTCTTTCTTTGGTGCCTGTGCCGGGTCGACCGGCGGTGGCATAAAAGTGGGCCGTATGATGATTATGGCCAAGCAGGGCCTGCGTGAAATTCAGAAGCTGATCCACCCCAATGCGGTGATCCCTATTAAGGTCAATGGACGCATCGTGCCGGAGCGCGTTACCAACTCCATCTGGGCTTT
>CAYWXW010000005.1:27928-28762 GCA_964462265.1 uncultured Porticoccaceae bacterium
TTCGGGGTTTATCTGGCGGTGTTTTACGGCATTGTGCTGATGCTGATGGCCTCCGGCCTCGACTACGTTACCGCCTGGTCGGCGACCACTGCATCGCTCAACAACCTCGGCCCTGGCCTGGGTGAAGTGGCGGCCAATTACGGCGATATCAATGGCTTTGCCAAGTTAGTGTTGTGCGGCGGCATGTTACTGGGTCGGCTCGAAATCTTTACGCTGTTAGTGTTATTTACGCCGATGTTCTGGCGGCGCTAATTAGCATCTGAAAACAGTTCGGCATATTCCTGGCGCAGTAAATGTTTTTTCACTTTTCCCGTTGCCGTCATTGGTAATTGATCGAGAATAATCACCCGCTTGGGGGTTTCAAAACCGCCAAGTTCAGTTTTGCAGTGAGCAATAATCGCCTGTTCATCGAGTTGCGCATCGGGCTTACGGCTGACTACTGCGGTGACAGCTTCGCCCCAATGTTCGTGGGGCAGGCCAATGACACCGACATTGGCGACGCCCTCGCAGGCAAGAATACAGCTCTCCACTTTGACGGATGAGACGTTTTCACCACCGGATTTAACAATGTCTTTCTTGCGGTCAACAAAACAGAACTGCTGGTCGTCGTCAATGTAGCCAATGTCACCCGAGTGATGCCAGCCAAAGGCCTGAGCTTCAGCGGTGGCCTCTTCGTTGCGATAATAGCCGAGTATCACCTGGGGACAGCGCCACATCGACAGTGGCCTGGCGGGCATCCTGATGCGCAACACCCTGATCCTCACCCAGCAGGTCGCGGATAACGCCAACGCCGGGATGGCGATGCGCGACGCCGTGGTGGAGGCGGCCGTGCAG
>CAYWXW010000005.1:28772-46944 GCA_964462265.1 uncultured Porticoccaceae bacterium
CTGGGGACAGCGCCACACCACTTCGCCAATTTCACCTGGCGGCAGAATATTGCCCTGGTCGTCCATCACCGCCTGGTCGCTGGCAATGGAGCCGTCTCCCCAGATATTGCCTTTTTTCTTGCCCACCCAGCGGGTATCCATCACGGTTGATACACCGTTGATTTCGGTTTGCCCGGAACCCGTCGAAAAGGGGCAGCCAAAAACCTGATTCAGTTTGTCTAGTGTCGGTGTGTCCATGGGCGCCATGCCGTACATACCTACCTGCATACTGGAATAATCGTGTTGCTCCAGCGTGGGGCAGCCGAGCATGGCTTTCCACATCAGTGGTAGCAAAATGGCGAACTCAAGCTTTTCGGACTCAATCAAGGCCAGCACAGTGGTCGGATTAAAGCCGTTTTGCAGCACGACTTTGGCACCGAGGTGCAAAGACACCAGGGCAAAAAGTTCGGCGGTGATATGGAACAGCGGTAATACGGCAGGGTGGGCCGTGCTGTCTTTATTGGCGCCAATACTGATGACAGTGTTCAGTGTGGCGATGTAAATATTTTTGTGCGACAGCATCACCCCTTTGGGGCGAGCCGTGGTGCCGCTGGTGTACATGATTTGGGCGACATCGTCATCTTCGATAATAATGTCTTCAATCTCTACACCCGTCTGGCCGTTAAGTAGGGCCTCAAAATCGAGAAAGGCTTCGCTAGTGCTGCCGGCCAGGTTGACGAGTAGAAAATCTCGGTCGATATTGGCGGTGGTCTGGGTAACAAGGGGGTGGAGGTTTTCATCGGCAAATACAGCGACAGCGCCGGAGTGCTCGATGTTGTATTCCACATCACTCGAGTTCTGTACATAGTTAACCGGCACCGCAACAAAGCCGCCTTTAAAGCAGCCCAGCAGTGCGGTGAGCATCTGACTGGTATTGCCGCCGAGGATGGCGACACGGTCGCCCTGCTTGATGCCCTTGTCGCGCAGGCCGCGCACCATCTGGTTGACCCTTGCATTTAAGGTATGGAAGTCGATGGCGATACGCTCGCCGTCGATAAATTCAACCAGGGCCTCGCTTTGCCCGTGACTGGCAGCGCGACGGCGCAGGGTGTCGCCCATGGCGATGCGGCGAATTAAATTGACTTCAAGGGGAGTACTCATGGGCTAAGTCCTGTTGCTTATGTTCTTTTTTCGCTGTTATGGGCTTACAACTTGTCGGCACCACCCTCTTCCAGCCAGCGGGCACAATCGGGGCTCAAGGCGCGTTTGACAGCGGCTTCACTCTCTTTCAATTCGTCAGCGCTCAGCACATCGCGCCAGCGGCCATTGGTGCCTTTATTAACAAAGGCTTTGGCACCGCCGGCGAAAATTTTATCGACGCCGGGTAGCAGTTCAACGGCATTGTTTTTCATGCTGTCGAATGTCGCCTGTTCGACCAAGCTCGGCCATAGCGCTTCATCCACGGTGATGTCGAGAAAGTCCGCAACCTTGCGCATTTCACCTTCGAGGTCATTCAGTAAATCGGTGAAGTGCACCAGATAGATATTCGGCAGGTGGCGATAGTCCCACCACGACTGGATAAACGTCAGATGCGACCAAAAGGGGTAGCCGTCGCTTTCCCACTCAAAGTTGCCCTTGTTAATCCAGTCGTGCCAGAGACCATGAATGTCGTCATACAGGGGGGGGAATTCTTCACCGACCCGGCCGGGGGTGTTGTTCAAAGCGTCAATAAAGCCCTCGGTGTAGTTCGATGTGTGATTCCACAGCGACATAAAAACATCGCGCACATCGCGGCCAATAACGATGTATTTCATCTCGGGGAAATAGGGCAGAGCGTTGAGGGGCGAGTGGGTTTTGAGAAAGCGGCGGGGGGTTTGCGCCTCTATGGTGTCAAGACTCGGCGGGCGGCTTGTCCTGAAATAACAACAGAGAGACGATGCGCTGCATCCAGGTGGTGCCGCTCTTCATGGAGGTGCAGACCAGTATGTCGTCATCGCGCACCTTGAAATTATCCCAGCGGGTGCTGTCGAGATGGTGGTTTTGATAGGTTCTGTCGTGTACGGGCAGTTCTGGTTTCATTTTGTATTCTGCTTTTTTATTGTTGGATTCATTAGCAAAAAGGAAGAAAGGCGGCTCTTCCTTCATGACTCGCTGTCAATACTTCCATGTTGGCATCATACCCGCGTGGTCATGTACAAAGAGTACCCTTTCCCAGCGCAGGAAGTCAGTAGGGTTTGGGCTAAAATTAACGCAGTGGCTTAAAACCCCTCGTCGAGATCAGCGTACCTGATAATGCGCGGTTCGCCACTATCCCCACTGACTTCAATAATACTGTGGCAGCAGTTGTGCATACGCGGTGGCTCCCAGAAGCGGCTCAGGGGGCGGCCTTCGTAGTGGGATAGCACCGACTTTATCCACGCACCGTGGCTGACCAGTGCGATCTCCATCCCCGCGCAATCGTTGAGGATGATTTCAACAGCGGCAAGAGCGCGACGCTGCAAGGCATGGAAAGTCTCCGCGCCCTCCACATTGAAAATGTCGGGCGTATTGCGAAAAGCAAAAACGGCTTGTGGCTCAACTTTCTCAATATCGGCGTAGAGGTAACCCTCCCAGCGGCCGAGCATGATTTCACGTAAATCATCCTGATAACGTACCGGCTGATCGCAGTGACTGAGGGCGAGGGCCGTGGTCTGTCGCGCCCGTGTGCTGGAGCTAGAGAAGACGCGATCAAAGCGGGTGGCAGCAAGCTTCTTTTGTAGCTCAACAGCCTGTTGCTGGCCCAGCTCGCTGAGTACGGATTCCAGTTGCCCCTGAATGCGGCCCTCGGCGTTCCAGTCGGTTTCGCCGTGGCGAATAAGATGTAGTTTGGTCATGGGTTCTCGCTGGCTATCAATGGCTAAATCAGACAGTTTACGTAACTCTTATTACAAGTGCTTGTCGGCACGGTGAGCTAGCCACAAAGGATGATGGTGTATTTAATAGGTAGAAGTAGGCCGGTTTATTTAGGCCTGCCCCTGATTTGTTATACAGCGGAATGCTCCAGCCTTTCTGCTAGCCAAACCTTGATAATTGACTGTCTGGTGACACCAAGTCGTGAAGCCTCTTTGTCCAATGAGTCAATCATCCAAATGGGGAAATCGACATTCACTCTCTTCTGTGCCTGGTTGGGGCGTTTGATAGTCGATAAGTCTAAGTTATCGATAATATCGGCTGTGTTGTCATCAAATTTTTTTTCGAAATCTTTAGCTTTCATATAATGCTACCTCGGTCTGTCGGGAGCGACGCACAGAAATAATCCTGACCTTCGGCTCGCGGTATGTCGTTACCGCAGACCAATGTTTGCCTTTAATCATGCCGATGACAAGTGATCGGGGCTCGTCATCTGAGCTGGCTTGAACTTCAATGAAACGAGAATCTAGCCAGATAGATTGAGCGTCGACAAAATTAATGCCGTGTTTAATGAGGTTCGATAGGCTTTTTTTCTGATCAAACTCAAATTCGCGCATGATATAAAAAATATACCATTATTAATCTCTTGGCAAGTGAGCTTATGGCGCAAGCTGATTGATCACCCAGCGCTTACCTTCGTCAAGGCTGTACTGATAACGATCATGCAGCCGATTCTCCCCACCCTGCCAAAACTGAAACTCCTCGGGCACTACGCGAAAGCCACCCCAAAAATCTGGCGTCGGTATTTCGCCGTGGGCGAACTTTTCTTTCATCGCCATAAACTGGCCTTCAAGAGCCTGTCGTGACGTTAATCGTGAGCTTTGCTTCGAGGCCCAGGCGGCGAGTTGGCTGTCTTTGGGGCGGCTGAGAAAATATTTCAGCACCTCTTTGCGGCTGACCTTTTCGACCCGGCCGCCAATGCTCACCTGGCGATCGAGGAAAAACCACGGAAAATGCAGGCTGGCGTTGGGGTTGTGGGCGATGTCGTGGGCCTTGCGGCTGCCGAGGTTGGTGTAAAAAACAAAGCCGCGTTGATCAAAACCCTTTAACAGGCCTGGTCCAACCACAATTGAAACTGCTCGAAAGGGTTGTCGAGCAGGGATTCGCGACTAAGGCGGCCGTAGTCGTATTCCCTGCGTGTGTCTTCAATAGTCATGGTTTTTAAATGAGCCGGATATTAAAGGCTCATACCACCATCGACGATGGTGCAGGTGCCGGTGGTGTAGCTGCCCGCATCTGATACCAGATAAAGCACAGCACCGGCCATTTCTTCGGGTTCGGCGTGGCGGCCCATGGGAATTTTTTCCATCAACTGTTTGTGGATGTCCTCGTGGGTGAACAGCGCGCCGGCAAATTTGGTTTTGGTGAGGCCGGGTAGCAGGGCGTTGACGCGGATATTGTCCGGCCCACATTCAATAGCGAAGGTTTTTGTCATGCTGACAATGGCTGCTTTGGTGATCGAGTAAATACCCTGCTGTGGCCCGGGTGACAGAGCGTTGATGGATGAGGTGTTAACGATGGCCCCAGAACCTTGTTGTCTCATCAGCTTGCAGGCAGCGGTGGACATATAAAAATAACCGCGAATATTTACATCGAGGGTTTTTTGAAATGAGGCGAGGTCGGTATCGACAACGTGGCCAAAGTAAGGGTTAGCTGCGGCGTTGTTGACGAGAATTTCAAGCCGTCCATGTTTGCTGGAAATGTGTTCAAAAATTGCGTCGATTTGTTCCATGTCGCCGATGTGGCAGGGGAATGCCTCGGCACTACCACCGGCGGCAGCAATTTCATCGACTACTTTTTGGCAGCCCTCGACCCGGCGGCTGGAGACGATAACGTGTGCACCTTGCTCGGCGAGGAGTTTGGCAATGGCTTCGCCGATGCCTCGACTAGCGCCGGTTACCAGCGCAATTCTGCCGCTTAAATCGAATAAGTTTGTGGCCATTTTATTTTCCTGAAAATTTATTAATTAAATTTTGACGGGCTTAGATCGACATTAACAGGTGGCCGCCATCAATCGGTAATGCTACGCCGTTAATAAAAGAACTCGCATCACTGGCTAATAATAAGAGCGGTGCATCCATTTCACTCATTTCACCCAGTCGCTTGGCCGGTGTCGAGCCGATGTATTTTTTGCCCGCTTCGCTCTCAAAGTATTCGCCGTTCATTTCGGTTTTGAAATAGCCGGGGCAGATGGCGTTAACGCGGATGTTTTTATCGGCCAACTCCAGCGCCATGTGTTTGGTGAGCTGAATAACCCCGGCTTTAGAGGCGGAATAAACCCCGTGGCCAAGGCTGGTGGCCAGCCCCAGTACCGAGGAAATATTGACGATGGAACCGCCATTGCCTGCGCTAGCCATACGGCGGGCGGCTTCGGCGGCGACAATCCAGGCACCCTTGAGATTGGTGTCGACGACAAAATCCCAATCGGCTTCGCTGGTTTTATGCACCATTTTTGGCGCGGCGACACCGGCGTTATTAATTAGTACGTTAACGGTGCCGAAGGCTTGCTCGGCGGCGTCAAAGGCGGCGGCAACACTGTCGATCTGGGTGACGTCCATGGCGACGGCAAGAGCCTCGCCACCACTGGCTGTGATTTCGCCAACCAGTGCTTGCAGCTTGTCTTCACGGCGGGCGCCGACGACGACTTTGGCACCGGCCTCGGCCAGCACGCGGGCGAAGTGGTTGCCAAAGCCGCTGGAGGCACCGGTAATAAGGGCGACCTTTCCCTTTAAATCAAAGGCTTGTGCATTGAGTGTGTTGCTCACGAAATTTCCTCATCGGGTTTAATAATCACTTTGCCCATGACATTGCGGCCGGTGACATATTTGATGGCGTCGATGCCTTTTGACAGGGGGTAAACGGTATCAATAATGGGGCTCACTGTGCCGTCTTTCACCCAGGCAAAAAGCTCGCGCATATTGGCGGCGTGGACCTCAGGCTCGTTTTGGGTAAATTGCCCCCAGAACACGCCGACCACCGAATAGCCTTTGACCAGCGTCAAGTTGACCGGCAGTTCGGGGATGCGCCCGGAGGCAAAGCCGACGACCAGTAAACGGCCATTCCAGGCCATGGCGCGGGAGCAGGCATCGAAGGCATCGCCGCCGACGGCATCGTAAACCACATCGGCACCACGGCCATCGGTGTGTTGCTTAATGGCTTCTTTGAGATTCTCTTTGCTGTAATTGATGCCGATATCGGCACCCTGCTGTTTGGCAAAGGCGAGCTTTTCATCGGTCGAACACACGGCAATCACTGTGGCGCCAATGGCCTTGCCGATTTGTACAGCAGCTGTGCCCGTGCCGCCAGCGGCACCGAGTACCACCAGAGTTTCACCGGCCTTGAGCTGGCCCCGTTGGCGCAGGCCGTGGTGGGCCGTGCCGGTCGCGCCGAGTAATGCGGCCCCGGCCTCGTAAGACATGAAATCGGGAAGGGGGGTGGCGACATCGGCGGGCAGAGTGATTTTTTCTGCATAGGCACCGAAGGTGGTGGTCAGACTGACCACGCGGTCGCCAATGGCCCAGTTGCTGACATTGCTGCCCAGGGCGATAACCTCACCACAAACCTCGGAGCCGGGTGCAAAGGGGCACTCGGGCTGGGCCTGATATTTACCCTCGACCAGCAGACCGTCGGGAAAGTTAACGCCAATACCTTTGACGGCGACGAGAATTTCATCGGGGCCAGGCACGGGGTCTTCCATGTCGCGGTAATTGAGGTCGTCGACCTCGCCATAGGCTTCACAAACCAGGGCTTTCATGCTGTTTCCTTAAATTTTGTTGGTTGCCGGGTTCAGGGCTTGATAACCACTTTGCCCTTCACGTTGCGACCGGTGACATATTGAATGGCTTTAACACCCTCGCTGAGGGTAAAGGTCTTGTCGATAACCGGCACCACTTTACCGGCTTCAAACCACTCCAGCAGTTCGACCATATTGGCTGCGTGGTCTTCGGGCTGCTTCTTGGTGAAGGTGCCCCAGAATACGCCGACTACGGAATAGCCTTTCACCAGCGTCAGGTTGACCGGCAGTGTGGGAATGCGACCGGAGGCAAAGCCGACAATCAGCAGGCGACCGTTCCAGGCCATAGAGCGGGAGCAAGCGTCGAAGGCGTCGCCGCCCACGGCATCGTAAACCACGTCGGCACCGAGGCCGCCGGTGCGTTCTTTAATGGCGGCTTTGAGGTCTTCTTTGCTGTAGTTAATGCCCTCGTCGGCACCTTGGGATTTAGCGAAAGCGATTTTTTCATCGGTCGAACACACGGCGATCACTTTGGCACCCATGGCCTTGCCGATTTGCACGGCGGCCAAGCCGGCGCCACCGGCGGCACCGAGTACCACCAGGGTTTCGCCGGGCTTAAGTTGGCCCCGCTGTTTGAGCGCGTGGTGGGAGGTGGATGTGGCGCACATCAATGCCGAGCCCTGCTCAAATGACATGGAGGGCGTCATTTTGAAAATGTCCTCCTCGGCAACGGCGACCTGCTCGGCATAGGCACCGTAGCTGGTGTGCCAGCCGAAGATCTTGTCGCCCACCGAAAAACCCTTAACCCCCTCGCCGAGAGCGGCGATGGTGCCGGCAAACTCGCCACCGGGCATAAAGGGTGTTGCCGGCTTGGCTTGATACTTACCCTCGACCAAAAGGCCGTCGGGGAAGTTGACGCCAATGGCGGCGATATCGACCAGAACCTGGCCGGGGCCAGCCTCGGGGTTGGGCATGTCGCGGTAAACCAGATCGTCGACCTTGCCATAGTGTTCACAGACCAGTGCTTTCATGATGTTCTCTGTTATTGATTGAAAATGTTTTATTCTATTAGTGCGATTAATAGCGCGCTTAAACTTGACCCTGTTCGGCTAAATAGGCCATCGCGGCTTCGGCCATTGGTGCGGCCATTTTGCCGTAGGTCAGGGCTTCTTCGTTAGAGGCGGTGCCGTCGAGGTAGCGTTTCATAATGCCCTGCAAAATAGCGGCAAAGCGGAAGAAGCTAAAGGCCAGGTAGAAGGTCCAGTTGGGTATTTCGCTAATACCCATGTGTTTGCAGTAGGCGGCGACGTATTCCTCTTCGCTGGGAATGCCCAGTGCTGAGCGGTCGACGCCGCTGAGTCCAGCGAGGTTGCCCAATGTGGGGTCGGCAGGCATACGCAATTGCATGCACTGGTAGGCGATGTCTGAAAAGGGGTGGCCGAGGGTCGAAAGCTCCCAGTCGAGCACCGCCAGTACTTCGGCCTTGCCGGGGGCGAAGATCATATTGTCGAGGCGGTAGTCGCCGTGGATCAGGCTCACCTGACCGTCGTCTTCAGGCATATTGGCAGGCAGCCAGGCCATGAGTTTTTCCATGGCGTCGATGGTTTCGGTTTCGGCACCGCGATACTGTTTGGTCCAGCGGTTCAGCTGGCGCTCGAAGTAGTTGCCGGGGCGGCCAAAGCTTTCGAGATCGGCTTTGACAATATCGACACTGTGCAGGGCGGCCAGCACTTCGTTCATTTTGGCGTACATGGGTGCGCGCAGGCCCTTGTCGACTTCGGTGAGCTGGGCGTCCCAGAAGATATTGCCGTCGATAAAATCCATCACATAGAACATGCTGCCGATAATGGCGTCATCGTCACAGAGGGTGTGCATGGTGGGTACGGGCACGCCGCTGCCGGCCAGCGCCGACATGACGCGGAACTCACGATCCACCGCGTGGGCGGAGGGCAGTAGCTCGCCCGAGGGCTTGCGGCGTAGCACGTATTTTTTGCTATCGGTGGTGAGCATATAGGTGGGGTTGGATTGCCCACCGGAAAACTTTTCAGCCTCAAGGAGTTTTCCGAAGCCGGCAATGTTGTCCGCCAGGTACGCGCCCAGGGTGTCGATGGGCAGGCTGTCAGTTGCTGTTGTCATGTTGGTTTTGACCTTATCGTTATGGGCCTTAAATTTGTGCCTTTAAAGAGAAGTAGCTTGAAGCCTTTGCACGAAAGCGGTGTGCAAAGGCTTTGGCTTAACGGTGTTGCTGAGTTGAGTTACTTAGCTGTGCTGTCTGGCCAGCGAGCGCCCCAGCTGCATCATGTGTACCTGGTCGGGACCATCGGCGAAGCGGATCTGGCGCGCATAGTTATAAGCTTCGGCGAGGAAGTAGTCCTCGGTCAAACCACCGGCACCGTGTACCTGAATGGCGCGGTCGACAACGCGGGCGGTCATCGCCGGGGTGACAATTTTAATCGCGGCGATCAGGTCTTTGGCTTCTTTGGCGCCCTCGCGGTCAATCTTGTCGGCGGCCATCATGGTCAGCAGGCGGGCTTGCTCAATGTCGCAGTAGGACTGGGCGATATCTTCACGCACCGATTGGTGCTCGCTGAGTTTTTTGCCAAAAGTGCTGCGTGATTCAACGCGGGCGCACATCAGCTCTAGCGCACGTTGGGCGCAGCCGATAAGACGCATGCAGTGGTGAATGCGGCCTGGGCCAAGGCGGCCCTGGGCGATTTCAAAGCCCCGGCCCTCGCCGAGAAGAATGTTCTCAACCGGTACGCGGACATCGTCAAAGTGGATTTCAGCTTCACCCAGGGGTGCCCCGAGATAGCCAAGGGTGGTCAGAGGGCGCACGATGGTGACACCGGGGGTGTCTTTAGGCACCAGAATTTGCGACTGCTGAACGTGGCGGTTGGGGTTATCTGGGTCGGTTTTGCCCATCACGATCATGATTTTGCAGGCTTCGTGCATGATGCCGGTAATAAACCACTTCTTGCCGTTGATGACGTACTCGTCGCCATCGCGAACGATGGAGCAGGCCACGTTGGTGGCGTCTGAGCAGGCGGTGTCGGGTTCGGTCATGGCGAAAGAAGAACGGATTTCACCGTTGAGCAGGGGCGTTAACCATTTTTCTTTCTGCGCCTCGGTGCCGTATTTAACAAACACCTCCATATTGCCGGTGTCGGGGGCGTTGCAGTTGAACACCAGTGGCGCCCAGGGCACGCGGCCCATGATTTCTGCCAGCGGAGCATAGTCGACATTGCTCAGACCGTTTTCGTCATCGGCATCGTGGGGCGGCAGGAAGAGATTCCACAGGCCGACCGCTTTGGCTTTCTTCTTCAGGTCTTCCATGATCGGCGGCGTTGCCCACGGATTATCGACCGTGTGCATATACTCTTTGAATTCTTCCTCGACCGGATAGACTTCTTCCTTCATGAACTTCAAGAGTAAATCTTGTAGTGCCAGAGCTTTGGGGGAGTGTTGGAAGTTCATGGTGTTTTACCTCTTTGCTAAGTGTGCGGTGTTAAAGGTGGGTGTTTGGTTTCTATTAATAGGGTTGTCTAGACGATGGTAATGCTGTCGTGCCTGTCGCCTTGCTCAAGGTGGGGCAGCAAGTTGAAGGCCGCCAGTGAGATGCGCTCGGCATTGTAGTTAAAACGGGTGGTCGAGGTGTTGCGAATTTGCATCATCAATTCGATGGCGGCATCGTCGTCGAGGCCCATCACGCTCTTCATCGACAGGGCTTTGGGGCCGCCGGATGAGACGATCAGTACACGCTCACCCCGAGGGCCTTTTTGGGCCTCTTCGAGGGCGCGGCTGACGCGTTGGTTGAAATCGAGCCAGGATTCAGTTTTACCACCCTTTTCAGCATCGTGCTGGGCTATTTCTGCATCCAGCTCGCCGTCGATCCAGGCGCGCATGGTGCCGCGCAAAATGCCGAAAAACTCCCGTGCGGTGCGTGGCACCTCGGCATTGGGATTTTCGCGGCGGGCATACATGCTCATAATGGGGCGGAAGTGAAATTCATTAAAGCCGGCGTCTATCGTCGATTCAAAACTTCGCCCCAGGCCTTCTTCAATGCCGGCCAGCGTTTGCTTGTGGCGGCGCATATCACCGGTGATTACTCGATCAAAATGTAAATCGCGCGCCCGGTAGTGCTCGCCCAGCCAGACCGCCTGCTGTTGGCCAAGCTCTGACAACTGGTCGTAATCTTTGGCACCGAGAGAGGCCTGACCGTGGCGGACAAAATATATTTCGCTCATAGAACACCCTTGTTTCTGGCGATGGAGAATATATCAGCACTGGCTATTTATAAATCAATTTTTCGCCCACAGCGCTGGCGCTGGGAGAGTTGGTGGTGCATCCTAAGCCAGAGGTAGTTGCGGGAAGAGACCTCGTTGAGGCGAGTCGGGACGTATGTGTGGTATAAACGGTAGCTGTTGTTGGCCGACGAGCATTGGTGGTATGAGGTGCTTGGTTTAAAATGCCCACCCAAATTATCCTCGTTGATTTCAGGTTGTTGCCGATGCCGGTGTTGTTAAAACCTTGTCGTATCCTATTGTCTTCGTTCAGCGCTCTGCTGGCGCTGGATGTTTCTGCGGCAGTGGTTAGTGAGGCGGATGTACTGGGCGATATCCCCCTGGTCAATGTCGCCAGCCGCTTTGCGCAGCCACTCGAACGGGCCCCTGCCAGTGTCACAATTATCGACCGGGCCTTGCTCGATGCCTCGGGTGCCCAGACCTGGGCTGATATCTTTCGTTTGGTACCCGGCTTTCAGTCTTATGCGGTTAATGGCAACCGCTACGGGGTGTCCTCTCATGGTTTTGGCAAGGAACTTCCCAACCGTCTGGAGGTAATGGTCGATGGTCGCTCAGTCTATGAACCGGTTTTTTCTGCGGTAGTCTGGAGTACCTTGGGTGTTAACCTTGAAGACATTGATCATATTGAAGTTGTCCGTGGCCCGAGCACGCCTTCTCAGGGCTCGAATGCATTGCTGGGGGCAGTCAATATTGTCACCCGTACGCCGGTGCAAGATAGTGGCACGGCGCTGACTTATACCAGCGGTGCCCGCTCCACTCGCAATGCCACCCTGCGCCACAATGACCAGCTTGGCGATCTGCACTATCGGATCAGTCTTGGTTATCAACACAATAATGGTTTCCCCGGTGTCAGTAATGAAGGCCCGCTGGACGATGGCCGCGAACTCTATCAGCTGGCCTTTCGTGGTACTTTGACGCCTTCCTTGCACGATAGTATCGATATCAGTTTTGGCATTGTCGATAACATCGAGGGTTTGGGGGACGCCGATCACCCGGATGAATACTTGGCCACCGATTACGACTCCAATTACCAGTCGCTGACCTGGGTGCACTCTCAACCCAGCGGCAATGAGTGGAAGATACGGGCCTACCATAGCAGCCTGCGGGTCGATAGCCGGGAGGATTTCGCCCTGATCTCCCAGACATTTGGTGTCACACCTCAGACAGTTCAAGTCTTTCTGGGCATCCCCGATCAGCCTTTTTCACTGGGTCTTGATAGTTTGGCTTCCGAGCGCTTTGATCTCGAGTTTGAGCAGCGCTTCGCACGCTGGGGTGGTTTGCAGTCGGTGTGGGGGCTGGGTGCGCGTTCGGAGTTGGTGAAAAGTAGTTTTTTATTCAATCACGATGACGACATTAGTGAAGAATCCTTTCGCTTGTTTAATCATAACGAGTGGTTGCTGAGCCGCGACTGGGTGCTTAATTTTGGGCTGATGGTCGAAGACAACACTGTCGGCACTTTGGTATCACCTCGCCTGGCAGTCAATTATGAATTTATACCTAATCATACCTTGCGCCTGGCAGCGGGGCGCAGTGAGCGCTCCCCCTCGATTACGGAAAGAAATGCGAATCAGTTCCTCGAGCTCGGTGGCCTGGCCTATAACGCGGTGATCCGCTCGGGTGAAGGCTTGGGTGAAGAGAGGGTTGATCATGCCGAAGTGGCGTATATGGGCAGTTTTCCCGACGCCAATATCGAACTCGACATGCGTTTTTTCAGGGAGGAGGCCCGCAATGGAATTACTGCCTATGAAGAAGACATCGTACTGCCCATTCCCCTGGTTGATGACCGCGTCAAGGTGATTGCCAATGTCGGGGAATGGGAGACCACGGGTGCCGAGCTGCAATTCTCCTATCGTCCGTTGTCGGGTAGCCTGTTGCGCTTGCACTACAGCTATCTGGATTTGGAGAGCGACTATCTTAAATCGACTGCCCCGGCACCACTGTACAGTGACTTCAATACATCGCGACCACGACACAGTGGCGGCTTATTGGTGGCTTATCAATTTACGCCACATCTCAATGGTAGTGTAATGAGCTATTATCAAAGTGAGGTTGACTGGGATGGCGGTAGTCATATTGATGAGTTTTCACGCTTTGATGCTCAGTTAAGTTTTACATTCAGGCTTGCCGGTTCGGCGGCAAAAATACAGGCGGTTGCCCAGAACCTGGGAAGTGACTACTCTGAGTACAGTCGCAACAACGTATTTGAAACGCGCTTTTATATCAAAGCGGAGGTCAGTCTGCCCTAATCATGGGAGCCTGAAGCCGTGTTGAAAATGGGAATAGGCTTGAAATGGAATTTCACAGGGTTTTGCCTGTGTGTGCCGACACTGGGTGGTCATGGCTGCATGATCAAGGTCGTCGATAAAAAAGAATGAAACAAGGATGTAGGCAAAAATATAGCATCAGCTTACGGGCGCGATTTCTCACCGCTGTCGTGCTGTTTGCGTTTACCTTATTCGCAAATGCAGACCGGCCCCCCGTGTACCTGCTGTTGTCGGGTGAGCAGTCTTATTATCAGCAAGTGTCAGCGGTGTTTGAAAAAGCGCTGGCCGAGCAATCTGGTGCATCTCGCGTACTCGCCTCTGGCCTCGACCAGAGCTTGCAAGTGCCCGCTGGTAGCACCGTGGTTGCCATTGGCTCCCGAGCCAGTGAGTTTGCCCTGCAGCGCTTCCCCAATGCCGACATCCTCAGTTTACTGATGCCAGTAGCCGCCTGGGATGAGCTGTGCGCACGTCTGCCCGGCTCGGGCCGGCGGGCGGCAGTGGTGATTGATCAGCCTTTGAATCGAGCCCTGACACTGGGCCAATTGCTAGTGCCCAGTGCCAGGCGGGTTGGTGCAGTGTTTGGCCCGGTCTCCGTGAGCAGTCGGCCTCCGTTGATTAGCGCTACGCGGCGCCGGGGTATGGAGTTGATTTATGCCGATATGGATAGTGATGATAATCCGATCGGCGTGCTGAGCCCTCTAGTGCAAAAAACAGATCTGTTTATCGCCGTGGCGGATCGAGCCGTGTTTAACAAAAGTGTGGCGAAATGGCTGCTCTATTTGAGCTTTCGGCAAAAAGTCTCGGTGATCGGTTTTTCCCAATCCTATGCCAAAGCCGGTGCCCTCGGTGCCGTGTATTCCAGCCCGGAAAACATAGGCCGCCACGGGGCGGAGTTGATGGCGAGCTTGCTTGCACCGGAGGGGGGTGGGCCGATTGCAACCGAGCTCTGGCGCACCTACTATCCTAAGTACTACACCCTGGAGATTAACCGGGAGGTGGCTAGAGCCCTGAATATCGCGGTGCCTGAGTTCGAAGTTCTGTATCACGAGTTCCAGTCACTGCTCGAGACCTATCAGTAATGAGGCGTGTGTGGCGGTTTTTTACTCGAACCCTGCATGGGCGTTTACTGCTACTGACATCGGCACCTTTAATTTTGCTGGCGGTTTTATTGACGGCCAGTATGCTTTCCGATGAGCGTTTTGATGTCCAGCGTGAGTATCAAGACGCTGGTGTTGCCGTAGCAACTTATCTGGCTGCGACTTCAGACTTCGCCCTGTACTCGGGTAATGATGAATTGCTTAACACACTGGCGACGTCGATGTCCGAGCTGGTGCAAATCGACGCTGTCATTTTTTTAAATATTAATCGAGAAGTTCTGGTTTCATCCTTTACAGGGCCGGCCCCCTGGTCTGAGCTACTGCCTGCCAGTATTGGTCTGGATCCTCTGTCGACGGGAGGGTGGCTTTATATCGAAAGACCTGTGGTGATTTCCGGTGTCGAAATAGAAGACTACGGTGATACACCATCGCAACAGGTCGAACCGGCGGCCGTCACCGGCTGGGTCATTGTTGCCGTTGATATGTCGGCGGTGGAGGCTGAGCGCCAGGCGATCCTGTTCCGTAATGGTGGTGCAGCAGCTGGTTTGTTGGCTCTGGTTTTTTCCTTATCTTTCATTTTGGGTCGCGGCATGTTGGTGCCGATTACCTCATTGAAGGCCACTGTTGAAGCGATTGAGGGTGGTGATCTGGAGACGCAGGTCGAGGCGACGGGAGTTGACGAGCTGGCGGCCCTGGGCCGAGGCATCAACTATATGGCCCGATCCATTGCCGATAGCCAGCGGGGTCTGGAGCAGCGCGTGAGTAGTGCTACATCGCGCCTGCAAATGTCGCTGCAAGATTTACAGTCAAAAAACCGGGAGCTGGAAGAAGAGCGCCAGAAAGCGGAGGAGGCGAACCGGGCGAAAAGTGATTTCCTGGCGCGCATGAGCCACGAGTTGCGCACTCCCCTTAATTCGATACAGGGCTTTGTACGCCTTTTGGAGCAGTCGGGCCTGGATGCTTCGGAGCAGCAGTATTGCGCAATAATTGAGCAGGCGGCCGAACAGTTATTGCTGTTGATTAGCGATATTCTCGAGCACTCGCGTTTACAGTCAGGTGCCATGGAGCTGGACATTCAGCCCCTTGAAATTGTTGTCTGCATTGAAAACCCAGTGCGCTTGCTGGGGCCATCTGCCTACGAAAAAAACGTTGAGGTCATTATCGACGTCGACCCCGAGTTGCCGGTTTTTCTCTACGGCGATTCGCTGCGCTTGCGCCAGGTGGTGTCAAACCTGGTGGCCAATGCCATTAAATTTACCGAGCGCGGTCATATTCTGGTGCGCTTGATTAATGGGGGGGTGGTCGGTGATAGGGTCACTTTGATACTGGAGGTGGAGGATACCGGCATTGGTATGTCGGCACTGCAACAAGACAAGGTATTTGAAGCGTTTACTCAGGCCGATACTACCATTACCCGCCGCTTTGGCGGCACGGGGTTGGGCTTGTCCATCGTACAAACACTGGTTGCCTTGATGGGTGGTGAAATCATCCTGCACAGTGAGGAGTCTGTTGGCACGACAGTGCGAGTGAGCGTGCCCCTGGCATTACAGGTAGGACATCGCCAGATCAGCCAGTTGGCTACAAGTATCGCTGTGTTTGATCCGCTAGCGGTTTCGCGCCAGGCTCTGGGGCGTGCGATACAACGAATGACCAGCGATTTACGTCTGTATGCCGATTTTGAGGTGCTGGTCAAAGACCTGGTGATGCGGGATATTGAGGCCATTTTGGTGAGCTTGCCAATAGGCGATTTTGAGCATTCACTGAGCGATATGCTGGTGCGCCTGCGGGAGTTTACCCATGTGCCGATTTTTGTCTTTCTGCCGCTGAGGAGCTTGCGCGGCAAAGCGACGTTTAACATTAGCGGTGTTGAGGGGCTGGACATTACCTACCTTACTAAGCCCTGGGCGACGACGGAATTCTATACGACTTACAACTCGCTAAAGCATGGCTCCCCGGTTGGTTCGGGTAATCGTGCCCCCCTGCAGGGTGTCAAAGTGCTGGTGGCAGAGGACAATGATTTTAGCCGTCTGCTGTTGTCAACACTGTTGGAAAAGGCAGGGTGTGAGCTGCAGGCCGTTGAAAACGGGCGAGAGGCTTTGGCGCTTTGCGAGCAGAGTGCGTTTGATCTACTGGTGTTCGACGTGCATATGCCGGAGCTTAATGGCATTGATGCCCTTATTGAAATCAGGACTTCGGGTGGCCTGAACACGGCCACACCCGCCGTGGTGCTCACGGCAGATGTGCTGCAGCACGAAGATCGCCTGGCAAGCTTACCAGGGCGTAACAGGATGATGCACAAGCCCTTCGACAATACGCGTCTTATCGAATTAATACTGGCGTTGCTGGATAGAAAGCCAAGCCAGGTGCCCCTGCAAGCGGTGGCGACACGACGTATACCACTGGCACAATTTTTTCAGGAGGTTGAGAAGCTATTGGCCAGCGCCGTGAATGCCTATCAGGAGCGGGATATTGAAGCACTGCGTGAAACCATTCACCAGTTGCTCGGCATAGCCGGTGTTTTTAAGCAGGGCGAGCTGGAAAAACAGGTGCAGGCGCTGCATACCCTGGTCAAAGAAGAGGATGCCTGGGTGGGCGATGCCCTGCAGGCGGTAGAGCAAGAGCTTGCCCGCCTCAAAGCAGAGGCGGGGGAGGAGGACGTTTAAGCAGCAATAGCCTTAGCTCAGATGCTCTTTGAGCCTTACATCATTCAATTCAACTCAATACGCGTAGTCGTATCACACCGTCTACCGCTGCAATGGCGGCGATAATCTCTTCGCTGGGCTGCTGCTCAACGTCGATAATATTGTAGGCGATGTCGTCGCGGCTCTTATTGACGAGATCGATCACGTTGTTATTACTGTCTGCGAGAATGCTCAGCACGTTACCGAGTACCTTGGGCACATTGTCGTTGCTGAAGGTGATGCGATAGCCTTTGCTCCTCGCCATGGCAATGGGCGGGAAGTTGACGGAATTTTTAATGTTGCCGTTCTGCAGAAATTCCATCAGTTGGTCAGCCGCCATAATCGCGCAGTTTTCCTCCGCCTCCTGGGTGCTGGCACCGATATGGGGTGTGAGTATTACATCGGCCCTTCCCAGCAGGTCGGGAGTGGGGAAGTCGGCGATATAGCCGCCGAGCTGTTTGTCATCGAGTGCGGCGACGAGTGCGGCGGTATCGACAATCTCTTCACGGGCGAAGTTGAGCAGTTTGGCGCCGGGCTTAAAGCAACGCAGGGCCTCGGCGTTGATCATATGCCGGGTCGCTTCGATGGCGGGCACGTGCAGGGTAACGTAGTCGGCGCCGGCGAGCAGGCTTTGCAGGTTGTCCATTTTGCCGATCTCGCTCGACAGGCGCCAGGCGGCCTCTACTGAAATTGCCGGGTCATAACCAATGACATCCATGCCCAGTTCCAGCGCCATATTGGCGACATTGGCACCGATGGCGCCGAGGCCGACGACGCCGAGGGTCTTACCCTGTAGTTCGCTGCCGGCAAAGCGCTTTTTCTCTTTTTCCAGCAGTTTTGACATCTCGCCAGCATCACTCATATCACTCAGTGACTGGGCGTAATTAATACCGCCAATAATATCCCGCGAGCCGAGCAGCAAGCTGGCGGCAACCAGTTCTTTTACCGCATTGGCGTTGGCACCCGGGGTGTTGAAAACCACCACGCCCTCGGCTGAGTAATCGGCGACGGGGATATTGTTAACCCCAGCCCCGGCACGGGCGATGGCAACCAGGCTGTCAGGAATTTCCTCGCCGTGGAGTTTGTGGCTACGCAGCATAAAGGCATCGGGCTGGGCGAACTCACTGGCGATTTCGTAGCTTTCACGGGAAAAGCGGTCGAGACCCTT
>CAYWXW010000006.1:0-10097 GCA_964462265.1 uncultured Porticoccaceae bacterium
CAACCGGTAATCAAAATCTGTTTCGCGATGCGGGCGACGTTTACGCGACCCCGGTTTCATTTCTAACCGATTTTGGTATGAGTAAAGACGGCTTTGGTTTCCTTACCCGTTTTTCCTATCTTTACGACTACACCATCATGAATAAGGACTGTACCAACTGTGAGCGACCCAATGTCTGGCCATTTCCTGCCGGTGGTACTGGTTCGCCCGACAGCTCGATTTTTCACGGCACAACTGTTCCTGGGCTGAACGCCCCTGAAACAGTTGATGGTATCGCTGATGATGCCCAAAACCTCGCTGGCAATAAGTTCACCCTCTACGACGCCTTTGTCTACGGTAGCTGGGAGATATTTGGAGGCCACCCCATAAATGTACGAGTGGGTAAGCAGGTGGTGAGCTGGGGTGAAAGTAATATCTCCAGCGGTGGTATCAGCCAGATGCAAAACCCGACTGACCTTAGTAAAGCAACAACGCCGGGTACTGAAGTTAAAGAGACGCTATTGCCACAGGAGAGCGTATATTTCAATTTCGGCATTAACGATAATATTAGTTTGGAAGCTTACTACACCTGGAACTGGCGCAACTCTACCTTTATTGGTGTGGGCACCTATTTTAGCCCCTTTGACTTTTTAGGACATGGTTATAACCCTGACCTCTTTGTCCGCGGTATCGAAAAATCGGGGGAGCAAGAGCCAGAGAGTGGTGGTCAGTGGGGTATCAACATGCACTTTATTATCCCGTCCTGGAACTACGCCGATTTGGGTATTTACTGGACTCGCTCCCATGCCTTCAACCCCTATATTGGTTTGGATCCAGACTATGTGCCACGTGTTGACCCGGCCAGGAATGATGACGGCATGACTATCGCTGGCTATCAGTGGATCTATGAGGAAGATCAGGATACCTACGCCATATCGTTAAACGGTGAGGCTATGTTCGACGGCTCTTTTGCCATGGAATTAAACTGGAAACCTGATTTTTACGATACTCGGGAAGCGCGCAACGTCTTCGGTATCAGTGGTGTGACTATACCCGATGGCCCAGCTGCGGGCGCACAGGTTGGTGAGGTTTTTGGGTTTGCTGCTTCTAACCCTATTCCTGGAACAAGATTTGGCGATATTGTCGATGGATATGGGGTTATTCCCGGTAGTGAGTCTGGTGCTTCCGATATTTGGACATTTCTGGGTAACTACACCCGCTCCGTAGGAACCGATTTTCTCGGTGCAGATAAGTTAAGCACTATATTTGACTTTTCAATGGTCTGGATTACAGAGCTTGAGCACGGCCCTGCTGATAATAGAATCGAAAATAGGATAAATGATGGTATTGAATCGCCCACCAGACAGAGCAATGCCGTAGTTGACCCAGGTTTTTTTGAGGGTGTGGATAATCTCGATAGGCCGATAACGGACTTCTCCTGGGGTTATAACGCTGTCGTAGCGCTGGAGTACAACGATGTGTTTGCCAACGTCAATGTCAGCCCGACATTAATCTTTGTGCACAATGTAGAGGGTTATACGCCTTTCAACGCTGGTGCCCTGGTTGAAAACCAGCGCACCATTGTTGCCAAAGTTAGTTTCAGCTATCTGTCGAGTACGACGCTTGATCTACAATATGTGACATGGCTTGGCACGGCGGGAACAAATCAGGGCCGTGATAATGTCTCCGTTGTGTTTAAGCGTAGCTTCTAGACGACTAGGCGGCAGGGTTGCAGTTAAATAATTAGCTGTAGTCCTGCCAGTGGAGATCGGTTAAAGAAAAAACACATAAAAATAATTTATGAGGTAGGTAGTAACGATGTACAACAATAATGAAATAAAGAAAACGAGCAGGTTAAAAGGGCTTGTCGCAGTGGGTGCTTTTGCTCTGTTTGCCGCTTCGCCATTAGCGCTTGCTAAATCAAGCCCGGAGGAGATAGCCAAGCTAGGTCTCGAAGGGACCGAGTTAACCCCCGCGGGTGCAATTCGTGCAGGCAATGCCGAGGGGACAATTCCTGAATGGAAGAATGAGCCTTTGCAGGCGCCAGCTGGCTTTGTGCCAGGGACATATCATCCAAGCCCTTTTCCTGATGACAAGGTGTTGTTTAAAATCACGGCTCAGAACTATAACGATTATGCCGATAAGTTGACTGATGGCCAAAAGGCGATGTTCAAGACTTATCCCGATTGGTATATGAATGTCTACCAAACCCGACGCACAGCAGTTTATGCGCCTTATATTTACGAGGCGGCCATTAAAAATGCCGCCACTGCAGAGATTGTTCTGGCACCGGAAAAAGGCCAGGGTGTCATTGGTTTTAAAAATGCCCATCATTCTTGGGCTTTTCCAATTCCCAAAGATGGCAATGAGCTGTTAATGAACCAGGCAACGCGCCCACTCAATGTCTGGGTTGATAGTAATGAGCAAACTTTGGCTATTACCTCGACGGGTAAATATACAATTAACCAGCTCTCTATACAGCAACACTATAAGTACAGTGATCCTGAGATAGAAAACTTTGACCCCGAAACAGATCATCTTCACTACTACCAAACTTTGCTGGCTCCGGCCAAGGTCGCAGGTCAGGTGGTGCTGGCGAAAGATCCCGTCTCTTTTACCAAGAAGTTTCGTGGTGCCTGGGCCTATAGCCCGGGTCAACGTCGAGTAAAGAGAGCGCCGCAGATTGTTTATGATAATCCTCTAACAGCCAGTGATGGCTTGGCCACAACAGACCAAAAGTGGGGTTTTAATGGCCCTAATGACAGGTTCAATTGGAAATCTCTCGGTAAGAAGGAGCTTTATGTTCCGTATAATGCCTATAAGCTGCATGCAGCTGACGCCGGCCCCGAGAATGTCATTACTGAAGAGGGTCGGTTGAATCAGGACTACGCGCGCTATGAGCTTCATCGTGTATGGGTTCTTGAAGGAACTCTAAAAGAAGGTACCACTCACGACTACTCAAAACGTGTTATGTACCTTGATGAAGATTCCTATTTCATTATGGTCGTAGACGGTTACGATCGACGAGGTGAGATCTGGCGCTACTGGGAAGATCACGATGTTATGTACTACGATATCGGCTTTATGGCGCCTGCAGCAGAGTTTCAATACGATATGCAAGCGGGTCGTATGCTAGCCCTGCTTTTTGATAAGAAAAACCCACCGGACTTCACCGGTCGTTGGGAGGATAAATACTTCACTCCTGCTTCGATTCGGCGTCAAGGGGTCAGATAGTTTTAGTGTTAGCGACAGAAAATGGCAGGTGGATAACACCTGCCATTTTTTTTGAGTAAAATTAGTAGTTACATAAGTGGGGTGAGGTGAGTTTTTGGATAAACTGTTTGAGTGGTGGGAGGATTAAGGTAGAAAATAAATAGAGTTTATAAGATCAATAATTTATAATATGTAAATCAGTTGTCATTTACAGGATCGGCGAAAATTATCAACATAAATAAGTGATTGAGCCGTAATGTTTTGAACGCTGAATATAAGTAGATTGGTCAGAACTTAAGGGGTGGGGAGTTTGAGATATTTCCAATTAATGGGGAAGAGGGTTAGGTCGAAAGGGTTTGGTGTGGGTTTGTTGAGCCGTGTTCTCATCGGTGCAACACTGTTGTCTGTAGCCAATTTTGTTATGTCAGGGCAGTCATTGCAGAGACCAGTCATGAAGTCGGAAATGGTTAGCCACATTTTATTGACAGACTCAGTTCACCGTGGCGGACGTTTTTTTGCGCCGGGTTTATATGGCAATATTATATCTTCGAACGACGGGATAAGCTGGGAACAGACGAACTCACCGACACAGTCCTTGCTGACAACTATCTTTTTTATCGATGATAAAGAAGGCTGGGCCGGCGGGCATGATACATTGATTCTTCATACCAGCGATGGCGGTGAAAACTGGGAGATTCAATATGAGGATCCAATTACCGGTGGCGATATTCCCAAGCCTATTCTCGATATCGTATTTAAAGATAAAAATAACGGTTATGCCATTGGTGCCTATGGTCTGATACTGACGACCCGTGATGGCGGTGATAATTGGGAGGTGGTGGATACCTCCACCACTCTTTATGACTTGCTCGAAAGCAAGGAGATGGAGCCAGAACCGAACTTTAACAGTATGATTTTATATCAAGATAAACTGTTTATAGTGGGTGAGCTGGGGACTATTCTTATTTTCGATGATACTGCTGAAGGTGTTGATCGCTGGCAGGTCGTTGACTCGCCCTACACGGGTTCTTTCTTTGGTGTTAAGGCGTTGAGTACCGGTGAGCTGTTTGTTTATGGCTTGCGGGGCAATCTGTATCGTTCGTCAGACGGTGGACAAAGCTGGGATAAAATTAAAACGGGTACCATCGCTAATATTTTTGATTGCATTGAAACAGCAGATGGAACGGTGGTTTTTACAGGCGCGAGTGGAACCATATTACGAATGAATAAAGGGGCTATGAGCGCAGAAAAAATGCCCTATCCCCACTTTGATTCACTAATGTCAATACAAACTATAAGAGACGGTGAATTGTTGTTGTTTGGTAGTTCCGGTGTAAAGACAATTTCACTCCATTAACTCGTTATTTATTCTTCTTCCAATGGGTTCATTGGGATGGAAGCGGATTGCTGAGTGCTCGCTCAGCGGCGCTAACTATTTCTATCTGGAAAAGTAAAACAGGGTAGTAGTAATGCTAAAAACTAAGATCACCGCCTGGGTTCAGGACAAGCTTTTTTCTAACCGTATGTTAATTTTGTTGATGTTTTGTCTGGTTACCCTGTTTATGGGATATCACGCATCGTCATTGCGAATGGAAGCAGGTTTTGAAAAGTTACTGCCTTTAAAGCATGGGTATTTACAAACTCTAGTAAAGTATAGAGAGGAGTTTGGTAGTGGTAACCAGTTAATTGTTGCCCTTACTCAGGACGAAGGCGATATTTTTAATGCAGAATTTTTTGAGGCATTAAAGACTGCGAATGAGGAGGTTTTCTTTTTACCGGGCGTGGCACGACACACGGTGACGTCCATTTTGACGCCCAATGTTCGTTATATTGAGCTGGTTGAAGATGGTTTTTCAGGGGGTAATGTTGTGCCCGCTGAGTTCCGCCCGACTGACGAGTGGTGGCCGGTACTGCGCAATAATATTATCAAGTCGGGCAGGCTGGGCAGCTTGGTTGCCAATGATTTTTCCAGTGCTTTGATTCGCGTTGAATTGCTCGATATGGATCCCTCGACACGGGAACCTCTGGATTATCAAAAAGTTTCGCAAGATCTTGAAGATAAAATTCGCAATAAAATTGAGACTGATCACATTAGTGTGCGCATAATTGGCTTTGCAAAGTCTACGGGCGATATTGCTGCCGGTGCCCGAGTCGTTATGCTCTTCTTTGGCATAACGTTTATTTTCACCGGTCTATTTCTTTATGTTTATACAGGCTCGTTTAAAGCAACTGTATTACCTTTGCTGAGTGGACTGGTTGCAGTTGTTTGGCAAATGGGCTTATTGCCACTGATGGGTTTTAGTCTTGACCCCATGAGTATTCTGGTGCCCTTCCTGGTCTTTTCTATTGCTGTGAGCCACGGCATTCAGAAGATTAATGCCTGGCTTTGGCAGACAATGTACGGTGGTGTTGAAGATGACTGGGGGAATCCGGTTGACCCTCCGCCTGAAAAGGCGGTCGGTGTTAGCGGTATGATCGCTGCTCAGCGGGCTTTCCATGCGCTCTTTATTCCTGGCATTATCGCCTTGATTAGTGACACGGTGGGTTTTTTAACGGTGCTGTTAATCGATATTGGTATCATTCAGGAAATGGCTATCGCGGCCACCCTGGGTGTGGCATCCATTATCTTTACCAACATGGTACTGCTGCCAATTCTCCTGTCGTACATTAATCCAAATAACCTTGAAAAGCTGCGCACCAAGCACGAACGGGGTGAAATTCGCCGTGACAAATGGTGGCGTATTCTTGGCAAGTTGACTCATACCAAACCTTCAATTGTTGTTCTTGTCTTGTGTGCCATTGCGACGGTCTGGGGGGGCATTGCCAATAACGATTTGAAGATTGGTGATTCTCAAACGGGTATACCTGAGTTGCGTGAAGATGCGCGATACAATGTTGACAGTCGCGTGATTACCGAACGTTTCTCAGTGGGTGTTGATAAACTCAGTCTGGTGATCGAATCGCAAGATAATGCCTGTGTTGATTTTGAGGTAATGAATGAAATTGACCGCTTCGCCTGGCATGTGCGCAATTTGCCGGGCGTTAAATCGGTCAAATCACTGGTCGACAATATGAAGGTGATTTTAACGGCGAATAATGAAGGCAGTCCACGTTGGTTCGCGCTTTCGCGCAATTCCAGTAGTATGTCCTCCTCCCTCTATCATATGGGTGCCGGCGGCGACGAGTTTATGGACGCGGCGTGTAAGGCTATGCCGATAAATATCTTCACCGTGGATCACAAGGCTGAAACGATCAATTCGATTATTAAAGGCATTGCCAGCTTTGAATCGGCTCTACCAATAGAAAAGTTTAATCCGCTGCTGGCAACGGGTAATGTCGGTATTATCGCCGCAACTAATGACGCCGTTGAAGAAGCTCAGCTGCCCATTATGTTTTGGGAATACACGGCTATTATTGCTCTGGCGATTATTACCTTTAGATCCATTGGTGGCATGCTTTGCATTGTTTTACCGTTGACGATGGTGTCGATACTTTGTTACGCATTAATGGCCATTTTGGGTATCGGCCTCAAGGTGAATACCCTGCCTGTTGTAGCACTTGGTGTGGGTGTGGGCGTCGATTATGCGGTGTATATTTACAGTAAACTGGGTCACTACATTGAGGAGGGCGAATCCATCGAAGATGCTTTCATTCACGCTATGCACACAACAGGGCGCCCGGTTATTTTCACCGGAGTGGTTCTCGGTGTGGGTGTGGGTGCGTGGATATTTGCACCGCTTAAGTTCCAGGCCGATATGGGCATCATGTTAACCTTTATGTTTGTCGTTAATATGCTGGCGGCGATTATTGTCATGCCCGCTTTGGCTCGCTGGTTGCTGGTGCCTAAATACAAGGCCGCTCAGGCTGCTTTAGCCAATGGCGACGGCCCTCAAAGCCATTAATAGCCAGGTGTGACAAAAAAGGCCCGCTTAATTAGCGGGCCTTTTTTATGTGTTTTATTTGAGGTGCCAGCTAATTTCATTCGTTAAAGGCAAGCAGGGGAATTACTGGCCCACTGCTAGAATATAGAGCGTTGCTAAAGATGTGGCGCGACTAAAATATTGCTGATATTGAAATAATAGGGTGTTGTCAGATAGGGGTGCTACTAGGTTCGGTGCTATTAGATGTGGTGTTCGAAGATAAGAAGATGGTGCCCCCGGAGAGATTCGAACTCCCGACCAATCGGTTCGAAGCCGATTACTCTATCCAGCTGAGCTACGGAGGCGTAGGCGGATCTAAACCCGCCAATTGGCGGGCCGCTATTGTGCCAGCTTTGGCGGGTAAAAAGCCATCGGATTTTATCGCTTGCTGAGAAAAGCCTTAGCAATTGAAGCGTAAAGACACACTACAAATGTAAGTTGATGGTAGTGACCTTCTTGCCTGACTTACTTACTTCCCCTGCCATTGCGGCTTGCGCTTTTCTGCAAAGGCTGCCGGCCCCTCTTCGAAATCGGCACTTTTCATCAGCGCTTTTACAGAGGGCAGGGTTCGGCATCCATTAATTGCCCCTTCCAGGTCAAGTTGGTCGAGACCCTGCATGACAGTGTTTTTACTGGTACGGATAGAAACCGGCGAGCATTGTAAAATCATCTCAGCCCAGCGCCGGGCTTCCTCCATTAGCTCAGACTGAGGCACAACAGCGTTGACGTACCCCAGGGTCATGCCTTCTTCTGCGCTGACATGGCGACCGGTAAGTATCATGCCCATGGCGGGCTTAAGGCCAATTTGTCGGGGTAGGCGCTGCAGACCACCAGCCAGTGCGGCGAGGCCAACCTTGGGTTCTGGCAATGCAAACTTGGCGTTGTCAGAGGCAATAATTAAGTCACAGGCCAGGGCGATTTCAAAACCTCCGCCCATGGCCACGCCATTGACGGCGGCGATGATGGGTTTGTCGCAATCGAAGCGGGAGGTCAGCCCGGCAAAACCGGATTTTGGTGTGCCGCGCTTGCTGCCACTGGCGTGGTATTTCAGGTCATTGCCGGCGCTAAAGGCGCGATCACCGGCGCCAGTGAGGATAGCCACCCACTGCTCGGGGTCGTTGGCAAATTCGTTGAAGACTTGTTCAAGCTCGAAATTGGCAGGTGGGTGGAGTGAGTTCATCACCTCTGGCCGGTTGATGGTCACAGTGAGTATGTGGCCATCAAGTTCGGCGCGGCAAAATTCCAGGTTTTCGTAATTCATGGGAGCTTCCCTAAGTATTTATTATTGCTGTCGTATTTTCTTTAAAGCCGCTTACGCACGGGTCTACTTTCGATTAACTGGGAGCGGGCGTTGAGCGATAGTGGTATTCGATAACCCCTTTGTTTTCGGTCTCAACCAGATGGCCCGCATCTTCAAGGATGTCACAGTGGCCGATAATTTCCGACATCACCGGTACGATTTGTTCTTCCCAGGCTTTAGGAAAAAGTTCTTTGCCAACGGCCATCGGTGTCATCGGGCCGCCAGCTTCGAGAATACGGCTGATTTTTAGCAGGCGTCGGTCTGTCGACAGGCCGTAAGACTTAATCAGCTCCCGGTGGTCGAGAATAGGTGCGCCGTGGGAGGGGTAGGTGACGCGAGCCGGGTAGGGCGCTACTTTGGCCAGGGAGTCTTGATATTCACTCAATGCCCGGGGCCGTACACCGCCTATTTTACGGGGCATTTGAGTCAGGCAGACTGGGGTGATATTGGGCAGCAGGTGATCACCGGAAAAGAACACCTGGGTTTCTGCCTGCCAGTAAACCACTTCGTCGGGGCAGTGGCCTGGCGTGTGTATGGTTTTCAGGTTAAAGCCGGGAATCTCAATAATTTCATCATCTTTCAACAGATGATCGGGCTCCATAGGGTGATAGCCATCAGCAATTTTTGCCCGGCGCGATATGGCTTTATCGGCCAGCGCCCTATCGACACCCCAGAGTGCGTAGTAATACAGCTCTAGCTCTTTGCGCTCCGGTGGTGGGCGCATGCGCTCATTGGTTAGCCAGAGGTTTTCGTGGGCCCATAGCTGGCAGTTCGATAGCTCGTGTATGCGTTGAGCCTGCCCGTAGTGATCGGTATGACCGTGAGTGAGGAGGATCCTATCAATGTCCTCGACTCGTAAATCCAGCTCGGTGAGGCCGTCATTAAGGGCTTGCCAAGCTTCATCCGAGCAAATCCCGGTATCGATAAGGATTAGCTCATCGCCAGGCTGCTCGGGGAAAATAAGATAGCTATTAATGTCACCCAACCCGGCATAGCCAGTGGGTGTGGGGATGCGACCAATTCTGCTCGAACTCTCTTCTTTACTAAAGCGCTTAACGCCAACGACTTCTTTACTCATTGTTTGTTTTAGCGGCTTACAGGGCCACTACCCATAATTGTCAGCCAGCAATCATGACCAAAAGTGACGCAAATGGGAAGCAATTCAGGGTGCTAGCGGTGATATAGCTGAGCTGGCTGGGGTCAGCTCCTAGATCAATGAGCGCTGACCGCCGTCAATAACTAGTGTTTCACCCGTGACAAAACCGGCTTTTGAGGTGGATAAAAAAGCAATCAACTGAGCTATTTCCTTCGCCTCACCAAAGCGTTTCATGGGGATGCGCGACACCACCAGTTTTTCCACCTCGGTGCCGCCAAAGTTGTCGCCAACCATATCGGTTTTAACAAAGCCCGGAGCAACGCAAATAACGCGAATCTGATCGCGAGCCCACTCGCGAGCCAGCGCGCGGGTCAGGCCTTCAATACCGGCTTTAGAGCTGCAATAGGGTGAGTTATTGGCGACACCGGTCGAGCCATAGGTGGAGCCGACATTGATAATCACGCCACCGCCTCGGGCTTTCATCACTGGCTGCGTAGCGCGGGCCAGCACCCAGGGTGCCACCAAATTGACGTTGAGCACTTCGCGAAAGCGCTCGGGTGAAATATTCTTCGCCGCTGCACCCTCGGTA
>CAYWXW010000006.1:10205-12717 GCA_964462265.1 uncultured Porticoccaceae bacterium
CGAGCTTTCCCCGGTCACGGGCAAAACAGGCAACGCTAAAGTCGTACTCTGCCAGAGCGATGGCGATGGCGCGGCCGATGCCTCGGCTGGCTCCTGTGACTAGTGCGACTTTATTCATAGTGATTTTTCCTTAAAGTAAATTGGCGTAGCAATTAATGGTTGGTGTCGGGTAATGGTTCGTTAATCAACACGCCCTGTGCTGTCAGCGCGTTAATTTTGCCGCTGTCCATGCCCAGCAAGCTGGTGAGTACTTCACCATTGTGCTCGCCGAGATAGGGGGCCTCGAGTTCCAGATCATTGTCAAAGGCAGAAAAGCGCAGTGGCATACCGGGCATTTCAAAGCTGCCTGCCCCTCTGTCGTTAACGGTTCGCACCGTGCCGCGCTCTTGCGTATGCGGGTGTTCCATCACTTCTTTGATGGAGAGGATGGGTGCCACCGGGATATGTTTTTCACCGAGCATTTTGATCGTTGCCGCGTCACTCTCCTGCGCCTGCAGCCATTTTTCAATAATGGGTGTCAGTTGATCCTGATTCTGCGCGCGGGTGGCGTCGTCAACAAAGCGTGGGTCGTCGATTAACTCTGGCATACCAATAACTTCACAGAAGTCGGGCCAGCGCCGTAAAATCGCGATCAATACTATGTAGCCATCTTTGCTTTTAAACACACCAAGCGGGCCGACGGCACTGTGGTGGCGACCGGGTTTGGGCGTATAGGCGCCCTCGCTGGCGCTAATGGTGCCGACATTCATTTCGTGGCAGTGGAAGTAGCAGTCGAGCAGAGAGATATCGAGAAACTGCCCCGTGCCGCCAGTTGCACGATGATAGAGAGCGCCGTTAATAGCGGCCAGGGCGTGGGCGCCGGTCATGGTGTCACCGAGTGCGGCGAGAGGAATATAGGGGCCGTTTTCTTCATCGCCTATCATGCCGGTAATGCCGGCATAGGCCTGGCCGATAAAATCATAACCGGGCAGCGTGGCGAGGGGGCCAGCCTGGCCGAAGGTGGAAATGGAGCACATAATGCACTCGGGGTTAAGTTGCTGGACTTTTTCCCAGCTTAAGCCCAGCCGGGCAATGGCGCCGGGGGCAAAGTTCTCGAGCACGATGTCGGCCTGCTTAACCAGACCATAGACAATCTCGCGGCCCTCGTCTGTTTTCATATCAACACAGACGCTCTTCTTGCCGCGGTTTTGCTGGATAAAATAAACACTGCGATCATTGATCTTTAGCCCAACCTGGCGAATTTGTTCACCAAAGGGTGCCAGCTCAAGTTTGATAATTTCAGCACCCATCTCCGCCATCATGCGGCTGGCACTGGGGCCGGCGACATGCTGAGAAAAATCGAGAACGCGAATGCCGTCGAGAATATGTTTCTTTTGCATGGTTTAACCCGCCTTTTTTATGTGTTTTTTAGGGTTTTCTATGTGCGCTTAATCTTTGGGCTTAGCTTTTCTAGACTAGTCCTTTAGAATGATCCGATCATAAAGTCTTCAGCGCTGCGGTGCTAGTTTCATTTGTGGCAGCGGCAAGCGTAGTGAAGGCGATAAAATTCAGGCGCTATTTCTCTCCAGTGATAGCATTGCTTTTTTCAATGACGTAACTATTCAATAACTCTTAAGGTGAATTTAAACATGGGAAATTTATTACAGGGGCAGGTTGCCATCGTAACGGGTGCGGGTCGCGGCATGGGTCGTACCCACGCATTGGCACTGGCCGCAGAGGGTGCAAAAATCGTCGTCAATGATCTCGGCGGTTCCGTGCTCGGCGCCGGTGATGACGCTAGCCCGGCAGATGATGTGGTGAATGAAATCATCGCTGCAGGTGGAGAAGCGGTGGCCAACTACGGCAATGTCACCAGCGTCGCCGATGGTGAAGGCATGGTGCAGCAGGCGCTGGATGCCTTTGGTCGCCTCGATATCGTGGTCAACAACGCGGGTAATATCCGCAATCAGTTGTTTGTGAAAATGAGCGAGGAAGAGTGGGACAGCGTTATCGCCGTTCACCTCAAAGGTCTGTTCGCAGTGACTAAGCAGGCGGCAGAAATTTTCCGCAAGCAGGGCAGTGGTCGCATTGTCAATACGGCTTCAGAAGCGGGCCTGGGTGGTTATGCTGCCTCCAATTACGCTGCAGCAAAAGAGGGTATTGTCGGGTTTTCCCGCACTCTGGCACTGGAATTAGGGCCTTATAATGTCACCACCAATGCCATTCGCCCCCGCGCCGGTACGCGCATGGCCGGTGCCGTCGATATGAAAAAAGCCCTGGACATGGCCCGCGCCGGCAAGCTGCCGCTGCCAGAGTTTATGTATGAGATCGAAGAGATGACCGAAGACTCCGAGACCTTTGCTCCCGAGCAGGTTTCACAGCTGGTGGTTTTCCTTTGCACCGATGCGGCCTCTCATATTAATGGCCGCGACTTTATTGTCGGCGGTGGCGAAATTACGCTGGTATCTCTGCCCAAAAAAGAGCGCAGTATTTTTAGTGATACGCGCTGGACTCAGGAGCAATTGCAGGAACT
>CAYWXW010000006.1:12836-13281 GCA_964462265.1 uncultured Porticoccaceae bacterium
GTGGAACATGCTTTAAGTGTGAGCTTAGTGATATTGAGTATGTTTCAGATGTGTTTCAGTACGCTTAGTGCGGGGTGGGTGGTCTCGATTTCTTCTACGGACAAACCGGGGCCGGGCGGCGAAAGTTGACCGTATTGCGTTAATTGCAGGGGTGATAATTGGCCGACAATATCTCCCAGCTCTGACAGTTTGATACCCGAGCGAACTAGAAAGCAGATATAACTTTGCTGCAAACAGGTGCTGTCGATAGCTGAAGGGCTATCGAGTCCGGCATCGATAGCGGCACAGTTAAGCATGGCATTAAAGTAGGCTGCGTCAGTCTGTTCACCACTGTCTATCCATTGGGGTAAGCCCTGCGCTTTTTCCAGCAACTGTTGTAAAACAGACGGCAGGGCTAATATTCTGGGGTGAGATGTATGGAGTACTATTTGCTGTTCATCGGCTT